>JAYUAM010000094.1:0-2489 GCA_043741295.1 Acidimicrobiia bacterium | reverse complement strand
CGAACCAACCGAGATCGGGCATCCAGAAGTCGTGGTTGAAGCGCTCCTTCAGGCGATCGGCCTTCGCCGTGCACCGCGCGACGATGCCGGGCTGATCGAGCCGCTGGGCGATCTCGGCGCGTGCGCGGTAGGCGGCGTAGGCGTAACCCTGCACCTCGCAGAGGGCGATCGGCGCTTCGGCCACCTGGCCGTCGTGGTAGCGGATGCCGTCCCAAGAGTCCTTCCAACCCTGGTTCGTGAGGCCCCGTGGCGAGCTCTTCTCGTAGGTGATGTACCCGTCGCCGCTGCGGTCGCCGTAGTCCTCCATCCACGCCAACGCGCGGTCGGCGTTCGGCAGGAGCCGACGCAGCGTCTCCTCGTCGAGCCCCCACCGGCTCAGCTCGCCGAGCACCACCACGAACAGCGGCGTGGCGTCGGCCGAGCCGTAGTAGGTGCTGCCCCCGATGAGCGTGGGCGCATCGACACCGAGGTACCGGGTCTCGTGCATGATGCGGCCCGGTTCCTCCTCGCTCGCTGAGTTGCTCTCGACGCCCTGCAGTTCGGCCAGCGCTTCGAGCACGCCGATGGCGAGGGTCGGGTCGGCGGGAAGGGCCATGTACGAGGTGATCAACGCGTCGCGCCCGAAGAGCGTCATGAACCACGGTGCGCCGGCGGCGATCACGGGCTTGCGGCGGCCGGACGGGTCGTGCAGGCGGAGCGCGCCGAGGTCTTCGAGGGAACGGTCGAAGGCTTCGCTCAACCGACGGTCGCTCGTGCGCAACGACGGCACGGCGGCGTACCAGCCCTCGTTGCGTCCGGCAGCGGCCGGCAGCCACGGGTTGTGGTGCTTGCGCTGGATCCACGACGTACCGAGCGCCACGGCCAGGTCGAGCTCGATCGTGAAGGCGCTCCGGGGCTCGACCACCACGTTCCAGGAGAACCCGCGCTGGCTCACCTGGGCGTCGCCCGTGACGGTGAGCTCGGCCTGGCGGTGGACGTCGCCGAGGCGCCAGCGGTAGAGCAGCGCGCCCTCGCGAACCTCGATGGAGTGTTCGCCCTCCATCGCGTCGCGGCCTTCCTTCACGGCAAACACGTCGGCGAAGTCGGCCGCTACTTCGAGCACCACCTGGGCCGACATCGCCGTGCGGCCGGTGTTGCGCAGCTCGATCTGCTCGTGGAGGACCGAACCAAGCCGGCGGCGACGGATCACGAGCAGCCGACGGTCGGCGCCGTGGACGAGCACCGAGCGGCCGACGAAGCTCACCGAATCGGCGCCTGACAGGCTCACGGCCAGGGGTTCGAGCGGCGAGCCGTCGATCGTGAGCCTGGCCACGCTGAGCACGCGCATGTCGGCGAAGAACACACCGTGGGACGGGTTGCTACCGAGGTCACCCGAGCGGCCCGACAGGCAGAACGTCTGACCGTCGACGAGGGTCACGAGGTTGGTGGGGTCACCCAGTGAGGTTGGTTCTGTCGCCAGTACCCATGGGCTCGGCATCGTGTCGGCTGCCACCGTCGTCTCCCTTCGCGCCGGCGGCCCGCGTCAGCGACGTCGTCGGCGCGGTCGCCCGCCGTGACCTGCGTCGACCGTAGTCCCACCCACCGCTCGATCGGCGGCAGGGACCGTCGAGGCCACTGCCGGACACCGGAGGACACCCGAGGAGGTCGCCGGCGGTTGGCCTCGTCCCACCGGGGTACGGTGTCGTCGGGACGCCGATCACGCGTGCCGGCCCCCCGCCGGTGCGCCGAGACGTCAGGAACGAAGGAGCGACCGATGACCGACACCTCCGGCGTCGTCGACCTGGACTCGCTCGTCGGGTCGACCACGCTCGTGCTGCTCTTCTGCGACGACGAGCTGCCGGAGCTGACCGCGGCGCTGTCCGGCGAGCTGGCGTGGTACGAGAGCAAGGGCGTACAGGTCGTACTCGTCCCGGGCGGTGGGAGCACAGCCCCCGAGCCGCATGGCGCGCCAGTGCTGAACGACCACGACGGACAGGTGCGCGAGCGCTACTGGCCGGGCGCCCACGCATGGCCGGCGACGGTACTCCTCGGCGGCGATGGCACGATCGTCGCCCGCGTCGAAGGCGGCGCGCCCGACATCCACCTCGAGCGCCTGCGCGAGGCCGTCGCCGCCCACGTCGGCTCGTTGCGCCGCCACGCCTCCTAGCCCGCGCTTACGTCTGTCTGGCGACGGCGTCGGCAAGCTGTTCGATGTCGCTCCGGTCGTTGTAGATCTGCGCCGACACGCGCAGGGTGAGACCGTCCTCGTCGGCGTACACGGGTATCTCGATCCCGGCGTCCTCCATCGCGGAGCGCAACCGTTCGGCGTCGGCGCTCGTCGAGCCGAGCAACGCCGGCAGGCGCACGTTCACCATCGATCCGATCATCGTCTCCGGTGTCGTGAATGCCGTGCCCCACCGGTCGGTCAGGTAGCGGCCGGCCCACCACGCCAGCTCGTGGTTGTGGGCGTAGATCGCGTCGAGCCCGAACTCGCGCATCATCTCGATGGC
>JAYUAM010000093.1:0-2492 GCA_043741295.1 Acidimicrobiia bacterium | reverse complement strand
GTGGCAGAGCAGCGTCGGGAACCCGAGATGCACCATGAGCGGCCGGCCGAACTGCTCGAACGTGTCGGACAGGATGAGCACCTGCGTGCGCGCCCGCAGTGCATCGAGGAAGTCGCGGGCGCCGTCGAGCGGCGAGAGCGTGGAGATCACGTCGGCAATGGTCGACATCGTGAGCCCGTGCTCGGCCAGCAGCGCGAGTCGGCCGCGCATGAGCACGTCGTAATCGGGTTCGTCGCGCGTGGTGCGGCGCAGTTCGGCGATGCCGGTGCGCTCGGCCACAGCGATCCAGATCTCCGGGACGAGTACGCCTTCGAGGTCGAGCGTGACGATCGACTGGCAGTCGGCCGCGCGACGCGCTCCGGAGGCGGCGTCAGGCGATCGGCGCTCGGCGGCCTGGTCGGGATGGCTGGAGGACGGGGTGCCCGCGTTCATGGGGCCAGAGTCTCGCCGTCATTCGCTGCTCGCGTCGAGATCCAACGTCGGCAGGTCGACCACGTGGGCGCCACCGTCGTTCCCCCATCGTGGCTCGCTGCGACGGTAGCCGGGCTGGCGTTGCCGTTCGCCGGCCGAGAACGGATCGCTCGCAGTCCAAATGCCACATGTCACAGCGAAATCATTGTCGACAGCAACCATCGCGCCGATAGGTTTTTCATGTGGTCGATCCCTGCTCTCCCTCGTGAAGGACGCGTCGTGAGGGCCGTCCGGCTTCTCGCCGCCTTCCCGCACGTCTGTGACCCGGCCCGCGGCGTGGGCCGATGAGCCCGCCGCCCTCCACACCGGAGTTGGTCGACCCCGCCACCGACTATCCCGACGCCGACATCACCGGCGCCAGCCGCGGCGACCACGGCAACCCCGTTCGCACGCTCCGCCGCTACCGCGACCTGCGCCTGCTCTTCGGCGCGAGCGTCGTGTCCGACATCGGAACCTGGATGCAGGCGGTCACCGTCGGCACGCTCGTGGCCACCACGTCGCACAGCGCGGCGGCCACCGCCATGGTCATGTCGGCGTTGTTCCTTCCGCAGGGCCTCTGCTCACCGCTCGGCGGGCTCCTCGCCGACCGCTTCGACCGTCGGAAGATGGCGATGCTCCTGCTCGCGCTGCAGACGGTGCTCACCGTCGGTCTCGGGCTGTTGATCCGCTCGGGTGTCGTCGCTGCCTCGGCGCTCGCGCTGGTGATCCTCGTGCAGGGGAGCGCGGCGGCGATGTCGGGCCCTGCGTTGCAGGCGATCACGCCCCAGCTCGTCCCGGCGGAAGACCTCATGCCGGCGCTCTCGCTGGCCACGATCAGCTGGAACAGTGGCCGCATCGCCGGCCCGATCCTGGGCGTGGCGTGCACCGCAGCGTTCGGCGCCTCGACCACGATCTTCATCAACGCCCTCACGTTCCTGGTGCCGATCATCGCCCTCGCCATGGTCCGTCGCTCGTTCCGCAGCGGACGCCAGGTGTCGCTGCGGCGCTTCGTCGCCGAGCTGAAAGAGGGCGCCGTCCTCGCCCGTTCGACACCGTCGATGCGCGTGCTGCTGCCCGGTGTCGTCGTCATCCAGCTCGTCATCTCGTCGTTGTTGCCGGCGATGCCGTTCTACGGTCGCAACGTGCTCGGCGGCGGCAGCAACCTCGTCACCGCGCTGTTCACCGGCATGGGACTTGGTGCGATGACCGCGGCGGCGCTCGCTCCGGGCCTCAGCCTGCGGGCCGGGCGGAGCGCGGTGGCCCGCGTCGCCCTCGGCATGATGTGTGTCGGGCTGGCGCTCGCCTCGCTGGCGAGGCTGCCGCTGGTGGCCGTGCTCGCCGTAGCGATCTACGGCGCCGGGCTGAGCGGCTTCTTCGTGGCCGTCGGCTCGGTCGTGCAGCGCGACGCTCCGGAATCGCACCGCGGCCGCCTCGTCTCGATCTACGTAGCGGTCACGGGGCTGACGTACGGTCTCGGTTCGATGGCCAACGGGTTCGTCGCCGACCACCTGTGGGGTCTGCGCAGCCAGCTGCTGTTCTGGGCCGTCACGCTCGCCTCGCTCAGCGCGCTCGTACGGTGGCGGCGGCCCGAGTGGTACGCCATGCTCGACGGCACAGACCCGACGCCGCGCTGGCGCCGGGTGCGCGTCTGGGCGATCGGCTGACGTCGGTGCCCGACGCCGAACCTGCCGACGCCGCGTCTGGCGACCCCGGACCAGCGGGTGCCGGGCCGGCTCCCGGCGCGGCGGGCGAGCCGGACGTGTACACCCACGGACACCACGACTCGGTGCTCCGGTCGCATCGCTGGCGCACCGCAGAGAACTCGGCCGCCTACCTGCGCGGCGACCTGCGCCCCGGTCTGCGGCTCGCCGACATCGGCTGCGGCCCGGGCACCCTGACGACCGATCTAGCGACGCGAGTGTCGCCGGGTGGCGTCGTCGGCATTGACCTCGACCCCGGCGTGATCGCCGAAGCGGCCGCAACGGCCACCACGGCCGGCATCGACAACGTACGCTTCGTCGCCGGTGACTTCCGTACGCTCC
>JAYUAM010000092.1:0-2495 GCA_043741295.1 Acidimicrobiia bacterium | reverse complement strand
GGATCGCCGCTCGGGCGACCATCCAGGCGGTCAGACCGAACCAGAGGACAGGCAGGCCGAGGCCGTGGTCGAGGGCGACGGCGGCTACGAACGGGACGACGGCCACGGTGGCCCCGAGTGCCTGCGCCTGCAGGAACCCGAAGGCGCCGAGGCCGAGGCACACGCCGTCGTACAGGAACGCGATCGCCCCTGGCACGAGCAGCAGGCCGAGGATGGCGACGACGCCGGTGGCCGTCGAGCGCACGTCGGCGGCGGCAGTGAACGGCCGCGGTAGCAGCCACGACAACCCGGCGATCAGCGCGCCGAGCGCCACGCCGACGATCGCCGAACGACCGACGAGGTGGTTCGTCACCCGCCGGATCTGGCCGACGTCGCCGGCCCCGGCCGCCTCGCCCACCATCACCTGGGCGGCCACGGCCAACGCATCGAGCGAGAGGGCGAGCAGGCCGAAGAGCTTGTCGCCGATCTGGTGGGCGGCCAATTGGTGCGTGCCGAGTCGCGAGGCGACGGCGACCGCCACGGCGAACGTGCCGACGATCGCCAGCGTGCGCACGGCGAATCGCAACCCGTCCTTCAGCACCCGCCGCACACCGACAAACGACACCGACCGCCAACCGGCGAGCAGGCCCGCCCGCCCGAGGAGCACGAGCAGCAGCGTCACCTGTGTCCACTGCGCCACCACGGTGCCCCACGCCGAGCCGGCAAGGCCCCAGTGGAACCCGTAGACGAAGATCACTTCGAGGACGATGTTCACGACGTTGGCGACGACCACCACGACCAACGTGCGCCGCGTACGGCCCATGCCGTTCAGCCAACCGACGCCGACGAACCCGACGATCAGCGCCGGGATGCCCACCGCGCTGGCGCGCAGGTAGGTGACCGCCGCCCGCCGAACCTCGGGCGCCGGCCCGTACACCCGGGCGATCGACGGAGCGAGGATGGCCACCGCCGTGCCAGTGACGACGGCGATCAGCAGTGCGAGCACGAGGGCATCGCGCACGCCAACGCCGATGCGCGATTCGATGCCGGCGCCGCGGGCCTGGGCGACACGCGTCGCGCTGATCGAGTTCAGCCATGCCACGAGCCACGCCAGGCTCGTGAGTGCGCTCGACGCCACGGCGAGCCCGGCCAAGGGAACCGTGCCGAGGTGGCCGACGATCACCGAGTCGGCGAGCACGTAAAGCGGTTCGGCGGCCAACGACCCGAGCGCCGGGATGGCGAGTGCGGCGATGCGCCGGTCGAGCGCGCGACGCGGCCCGCCGACGGGCTCACCGGGGTCGCCGGATTCACCCGTTGCACCCGGTTCAGAAGCCCCGATCGGGCCGCTCGGTTCGGTGACCGCGGCGACGCCGTCGCCAGCGGCTGGGTCGGCGCTCAGCGGCGCTGACCGGCGACGAGCTCGGCGATCTGCACGGCGTTCAGCGCCGCGCCCTTGCGCAGGTTGTCGTTGGCGATGAACAGGGCGAGGCCGTGGGCCACCGTGGAGTCGACGCGGATGCGTCCGACGAAGCTCGGGTCCCTGCCGGCGGCGTCGAGCGGCGTCGGCACCTCGGCCACCTCGACACCCGGCGCGGCGGCGAGCAGCTCGTAGGCCCGCGCCACCGATATCGGCCGGGCGAAGGCGACGTTGATCGACAGCGAGTGCCCGGTGAACACCGGCACGCGCACGCAGGTGCCCGACACCTTCAGATCGGCGATGCCGAGGATCTTGCGCGTCTCGTTGCGCAGCTTCTGCTCCTCGTCGGTCTCGAACAGACCATCGTCCACGAGCTTGCCGGCGTAGGGGAGCACGTTGAAGGCGATCGGCTTCACGTACTTGCTCGGCGCCGGGAACTCGACCGCGCGGCCGTCGTAGGTGAGCCCGGTGGCCCCGTCGATCACCTTGCGCACCTGCTCGTCGAGCTCGGTGACGCCGGCGAGCCCGCTGCCCGACACCGCCTGGTAGCTGGCGGCGATCATCGAGACGAGCCCGGCCTCGTCGTGCAGCGGTTTGAGCACGGGCATCGCCGCCATCGTGGTGCAGTTCGGGTTGGCGATGATGCCCTTGCGAGCGTCGGCGATGGCGCCGGGGTTGACCTCGGACACCACGAGCGGCACGTCGGGGTCCATGCGCCACGCCGACGAGTTGTCGATCACCAGGGCACCGGCGGCGGCGAATCGCGGGGCGAGCTCGCGCGAGCTGGTGGCGCCGGCCGAGAACAGGGCGATGTCGATGCCCGAGAGGTCGGCCGTGGCCGAGTCCTCGACCGTGATCTCGCCGTCCCGCCAGGGCAGCTTGCTACCCGCCGACCGGGCCGAGGCGAGGTACCGCAGCTCGGTGAGCGGGAAGTTCCGCTCGGCCAGAATGGAACGCATCACGCCGCCGACCTGACCGGTGGCACCCACGACAGCTACTCGCATAGGAAGCCGATTCTACCGGGACCGCCCGGGGCCTGTCCCGGCCATTGGTGCCCCCGTCCCACCAGCCCGACGCACAGTGCTTGGCGGTCAGGTGA
>JAYUAM010000091.1:0-2498 GCA_043741295.1 Acidimicrobiia bacterium | reverse complement strand
ACGAGCGAGGACCGCGCCAACCTCGTCGTCGTCGGTGTCCAGCCCGGCACCGGGATGGTCCGCATCTTCAACCAGAACGCGAGCGCGCACGTGGTTGCCGACGTTGTCGGCTACGTGAGTCCGGCCGCTACCGGTCGCATGCTGCCGGTGGATCCGTACCGGATCGTCGACACCCGGGATGGGACCGGCGTGACGGCGCGTGCCCGCCTCGGGGCGCAAGCGCCGATGACGGTCACCGTTCCGTTCGTCCCGGCCCACGCCACAGCGGTCGTGGCCACGGTGACGGTGGTCGATCCGTCGGCCGGCACGTGGCTCTCGGCGTTCGGCGGCGGAGCGTCGTGGAACCGAACGAGCACGGTGAACACGCGCTCGAGCGAGACGTCGGCGAACCTCGCGATCATGCCGCTCGGTCCGGCGAACACCGTCCAGCTGCTCGCTGGTTTCGGCACGGCCGACGTCGTCGTCGATGTCGCCGGCTTCGTCGTCCCGACAGGCAGTCGCTACGTTCCCGCCGTTCGGCCGCAGCGCGTGCTCGACACGCGCGAGGGATTGTCGTTGCGCGGGCCGGTGAACGCCGACGAGACGGTCAGGTTGCAGATCCCTGGACTGCCGCCCACCGCCACCGCCGTGGCGATCACGATCACCGGCGTCGATGCCAGTGCCGACACCCATCTCACCGTGCAGCGGGCCGGCGCGGCGCCCGTGCACGTGAGCAACGTGAACCTCAACGCGGGCACCACGCGGGCAAACCTCGTGATCGTGCCGGTCGACAACACCGGGGTGATCACGATCAAGAACAAGAACGGCCACCTCCACCTGGTCGCCGACGTCAGCGGCTGGTTGATGCCGTAGCCGAACTGGTATGCCATCGCCGCCTACCTCTGGTAGGCTCTCGGGGATGACCAGGCTGAAGACCACCGTCAGCATCGACCGGGACACCCTCGAAGCCGCCTGCCGGCTCCTCGGGGTGGAGTCCACGTCAGAAGTGGTCGACGTCGCGCTCGATCGGTTCGTCCGTTCCGAGGAGCTGCTCCGCGACCTGCGCGGTTATCTCGCGACCCCTCCGACCGAGGACGAGATCCTGCTCGCCGAGATCGGCCTGCAGCTCGATCTCGGCGACGACGACATCGACTACGAGGAGTTCTACGGCGAGCCTGATGGCCCTGCCTGAACCTCGCCGCGCCGAGCTCTGGTACGCGGCAGTGCCCACCGACAAGCGTCGACCCGTGCTCGTGATGACGCGCGACCCGATGGGTCGACACCTGGCGTCGGTCATCTGCGCGCCGGTGACCTCGACCGTCCGGGGGATCTCGACGGAAGTCCCGCTCGGCGTCGACAACGGTCTCGCGCACGCGTCGGTGGCCAACTTCGACAACCTGCTCCTGATCCCGCGAGCCAACCTGTTGCGCCGTCTCGGGCGGGCGACCGACGAGCAGATGGCTCTGGCGTGCACTGCCGTCGGCATAGCGGTCGGCTGTCGTCCGCGGCGCTGAGCGCCGGCCCCCGCGTCAGCGCGCGAGCAGGTGGCGGCGCAGGACGTCGAGAGCGTTGATCACCGAGAACTGGCGCATCTGCTCGCGCTGACCGGGCAGGCGCAACGACGAGGTTGTCACGTCGTCGCCGATCGCCAAGCCGACGTGCAGCGTGCCCACCGGTTGGCCGTCCTGCTCGTCCGGTCCAGCCACGCCGGTGAGCGACAGGCCGACGTCGGCGCCGAGCACGCGTCGGGCGCCGACAGCCATCGCCGCGGCTGCCTCGGGCGACACGACGGGGCCGACGGGCACGCCGAGCAGATCGAACTTCACGTCACTGGCGTACGACACGATCGACCCGCGCACGACCTTCGAGGCACCGGGCACGGCGGTGAGCCGGGCGCCCACGAGCCCGCCGGTGACCGACTCGGCGAGGCCGAGCGTCAGTCCCCTGGCGCCGAGCAGGTCGAGGACGACCGACTCCATCGTCTCGTCGTCGAGGCCGAACACGAGCGGGCCGAGCACGGCGCGCACCTCGGCCTCCCACCCGTCGAGCAACGCGGTGGCGGCACCGACATCGGCGCCCTTGGCCGTGAGCCGCACCTTGAGGCCCTCCCACCCGCTGGCCAGGAACGCGAGCGTGGGGTTGCCGGCCGCGCCGTGGGGCGCCGGAGCATCGAGGCGGGCGATCACGTCGTCGAGCCGTTCGTTCAGGCCGCTCTCGCTCTCGCCCCACGTCCGCAACGTGCGGCTGAGGATCACCGAGGCCTCACCGGCGCGGGCCCGCAGGTCAGGCAGGATCGCCCGCTCGAGCATGTCCTGCATCTCGTGCGGCACGCCCGGCACGAGGTACGCCACCTTGTCGCCGATGGGGCACACGAGACCCGGCGCGGTGCCCCGCGTCTGGGCGATCACCGCGGCGCCGTCGGGCACCTGGGCCTGGCGCAGGTTGTTCTCGGCCATCCGTCGACCGCGCGACGCGAACATCTCGCGGATGCGATCGGCGACCTCGTCGTCGTGGTGGAG
>JAYUAM010000090.1:0-13676 GCA_043741295.1 Acidimicrobiia bacterium | reverse complement strand
CCCGAGCGCCCGCCGGCGAGGACGTCGCCGATGGTGAACTCGGCCTCGCCCCCGTCGATGCCGAGGACCCAGGACGCGCTGCCCTGCGGGTCGACGTCGACGACGAGCACCCGGTGGCCGGCCGCCTGGGCCGCCGAGGCGATGCCGAGGGTCACCGTGGTCTTGCCGACCCCGCCCTTCTGGTTCACGAAGGCCACTGTGGCGGTCATGACGTTCACCTCACCGTTTCGCTGCCGCTTCCGGACACCGACCCACCGACGGTTCTGGACGGTCGGCCTGGTCAACCGGGCCATGTTTCCACGCCGGAGCCGCTCCCGGCGCTATCGGTCGGGCGGGCCGCGACCGGCCGGATGCGTGCCGTGGACCACGGAACGTGGCCGCCGACCTCGGTCGGTCACCGTTGGTCGGATCGATCCCGATAAATCGCCCTGGGTCGGGCTAGGATGGTCGACAATGTCGCCTCGATGAACACGCCTGCCCAGCAGGCTAGAAGGGTGCCCTGCCGTGAAGAAGGGTCGTCATCGCCGCTTTGAAGAAGCGCGCAAGCTCAAGCAGTCCGGTCCCGGTGCATTCGATCTGGGACTCGGGGGCAGCAGCGACGTGGCCCGACCCGAGGGCGAGGACGACGAGTACGCGGCCTTGGCCGAGAAATACGGCGTCACGTTCGACGACGACGACACCGAAGACGACGACCCCCGCTGACGTTCGGCGCCCACGCCGGCCGACGTTCGGCATCACGATACGGACGCCACGAACATGACACCCCCCGCCATCCGCAATGTTGCCCTTGTCGCGCACGTCGACCACGGCAAGACCACCCTCGTCGACGCGCTGCTGCGCACCTCCGGCGTGTTCGGCGCGCACGAGCACCTGATCGAGCGCGTGATGGACTCGAACGACCAGGAGCGCGAGCGCGGCATCACCATCCTCGCCAAGGCGGCGTCGATCCGTTGGAACGACATCAAGATCAACCTCGTCGACACGCCCGGCCACTCCGACTTCGGCGGTGAGGTCGAGCGGGCGCTGGCGATGGTCGACGGCATCGTGCTCCTGGTCGACGCGGCCGAGGGTCCGTTACCGCAGACACGCTACGTGCTCTCCAAGGCGCTCGCCCTCGACCTGCCCACCGTGCTGGTGATCAACAAGGTCGACCGTCAGGACGCCCGCGCCGACGAGGTCGTCTCCGAGGTCGAGCAGCTGTTCATCGACCTCGCGTCGCACGACGACCAGCTCTCGTTCCCGATCATCTCGGCCATCGCCCGTGAAGGCCGCTCGATCGACGGCATCGGCGTGCCGGCGTCCGACGCCGACCTCACACCGCTGCTCACGGCGATCGTGAACCACATCCCGCCGCCCACCGGCGACGTCGACGCGCCGACGCAGGCGCTCGTCACCAACCTCGACGCGTCGGAGTACCTCGGGCGCCTCGCCATCGGGCGCGTGGTCAACGGTCGCCTGCGCAAGGGCGAGCAGATCGCCCTGCTCGACGAAGAGGTGCAAGAGGGCGCACCGGCGGTGAAGCGCAAGCTCGGCAGCCTGTTCGAGTTCCGCGGCATCGGCCGGGCCGAGGTCGACGAGCTCGTCGCGGGCGACCTGTTCGTCATCGCCGGCTTCCCCGAGGTCGAGATCGGCGACACGCTCGCTGATCCCATCGGGGGTAAGCCCCTGCCGCGCCTGGCCGTCGACGAGCCCGTGCTGCGCATGACGTTCGGCGTGAACACCTCGCCGCTCGCCGGCAGGGAGGGCAAGTTCCTCACGAGCCGCCACCTGCGCGAGCGCCTCCACAAGGAGGTGCTCGGCAACGTCTCGATCCGCATCGCCGAGACGAGCTCGCCCGACATCATCGAAGTAGCCGGGCGCGGCGAGCTCCAGCTCGCCGTGCTCATCGAGTCGATGCGCCGCGAGGGCTACGAGCTGCAGGTGTCGCGTCCCGAGGTCATCACCAAGACGGTGAACGGCAACCTGCACGAGCCGATCGAGCGTGGTGTGTGCGACGTGCCCGACGAGCACGTCGGCACGGTCACCCAGGCGCTGGCGCCCCGCAAAGGCCGCGTCACCGACCTGCGCCCCGGCGACCCGGGCCGCACGATCGTCACCTTCGAGGCCCCGGCGCGTGGCCTGGTCGGCTTCCGCGGCATGTTGCTCACGATGACTCGCGGCACGGCGCTGCTGCACACCCACCACGCCGGCTGGGCCCACTGGGCCGGCGATCTGCCGCACCGCGCCGGCGGGGCGATGATCGCCGACCGCCAGGGCGTCGTCACCGGCTTCGCCCTCGAGAACCTGTACCTGCGCGGCGAGATGTTCGTCGGGCCGGGCGAGCAGGTGTACGAGGGCATGGTCATCGGCGAGAACTCCCGCGCCGACGACATGGTCGTGAACATCGTGCGGGCCAAGGAGAAGACGAACATCCGCACGCACAGCCACGACGAGGCGATCAAGTTGCCGCCGCCCAAGATCCACACGTTGGAGCTGGCGATCGAGTTCATCTCCGACGAGGAGCTCGTCGAGGTCACCCCGAAGAGCATCCGCATCCGCAAGCGCATGCTCGCCGAGGAAGACCGCCGCCGCGCCGGCCGCAAGCCCAAGACGACCGCCTGACTCTCCGGCTGACGAGCCGGCACAGGGGTTCGGTGCCATCGCCACCGCGGGTGACCGTGGTGGCCCATGCTGGTGGGGTGGTGCGCCAACCCCTACCGACCGAGCGGGCGATGCTCCAGGGCGTCGCCCTCGCCCGGTGGGGCACGTGGGCGTGGCTGACGGCGACCACGCTCCAGCAGCGCGCCCATCTCGCGCATCCTCTCGCTGCCGCCGCCCTCGTGGCCGTGAGCGGGGCGTGGGCGGTGGCGACGACCACGTCGCTGCGCACCCGGCCGGGCGTGTTGCTCCACCGGGCGTGGGCGGTGGGCGAACTGGTCCTGGCCTGGGGCCTGCTCGCCGCCGACGGCCTCGTGTTCGAGCACGGCCACACGCTCGGCCGCCAGCAGAACCTGGCCGGGACCTGGCCGCTCGTGGCGATCCTGGCCGCGGCCACTTCGCTCGCCCCGTGGACCGCCGGGCTCGGCGCGTTCCTCGTGGCCTCGGGCCGGGTGGTCGGCGCACTGGCCAACGGCGAGAGCCGCCCGCATGGCGACCGGGTCGTGTCGTTCCTGGCGACGGCGGCGTTCTACACCGTGGCCGGCGTGGTCTGGTCGCTGCTCGCCCGCCGGTTGCGCGTCGTGGAGACCGAGGTCGCCGCTCGACGAGCGCGCGACGACGTCGCCCGCACGTTGCACGACGGCGTGCTGCAGACGCTCGCCCTGGTCGAGCGGCGCGCCGCGGTGACCGACCCCGAGCTGGCGGCCACGGCCCGGGCGAGCGACCGCGATCTGCGGGCGTGGCTCTACGGGGCGAAGGCCGCCGATCGGCAGGGGTTCGACGCCCAGCTGCGCCACGCCGCCGACCGCGTCGCCCGTGGGTACGACCTGGCGGTGACGGTGAACGTCGTGGCCGATCGTGAGCCGACCGACGCGGTGGTCGACGCGGTGGTCGGGGCGGTCGGCGAGGCGTTGTCCAACGCGGCAAAGCACGCGGGCGCATCGAAGGTCGTCGTGTTCGCCGAGGTCGGCGACGACGGCGCAGTGTTCGCGAGTGTGCGCGACGACGGCGGCGGGTTCGACCCGATTGCGGCGCGGGCGGCGGGCCGGGGGATCGTGCGCTCGATCGACGAACGGCTCGCGCTGGTCGGTGGCCGGGTCGACGTGGTGTCGACCGTGGGACGAGGCACGGAGGTGCAGCTGTGGGCGTGACCGAGGATTACCCGATCGACGGCCACGGGGCGAGGCCGGCTGGCGGGGCGACACCGATACGGATCGTGCTGGCCGACGACCACGCGCTGGTCCGTTCGGGCGTGCGGGCGGAGCTGGGCGACCGCTTCGTCGTGGTCGGCGAGGCCGATGACGCCGAGGGTGCGATCGACGTGGTGACCGCCCGGCGGCCCGACCTCGTCGTGTGCGATCTGCACATGCCGCGCGGCGGCGGGCTCGCCGTGGTGAAGGCGTGCGCAACGATGGCCCCGATCGTGATCCTGACGGTGAGCGAGGCCGAGCGCGACCTTTTGGACGCCGTCGCCGCCGGTGCGGCGGGCTACCTGCTGAAGACGACACCGATCGACGAGCTGCGTGCCGCGTTCGTGAAGGCCGCCGCCGGCGAGCCGGTGTTCAGTGCCTCGCTCGCAGCCCTCGTGCTCGGTGAGTTCCGCCGCATGGCCCGCCAGAGCGGGGCGAGCCCGCTCACCGACCGCGAGCGCGAGGTGCTTCAACTCGTCGCCCGCGGCCACACGTACGGCGAGATCGGTGCCGAGCTGACGATCTCGGCCAAGACGGCCGAGAACCACGTGCGCAACATCCTCGGCAAGCTCCAGCTCAGCCGCCGCGCCGACCTCGTCCGCTACGCCGTGGAGCACGGCATCGACTAGTCGATGCGCGAACCGTTCCGGCGTGGTCGGGCGTCGGGGAGGGTGTGGGGGATGATCCGGTGCGAGTGACGGGACCGACGACCGAGGCCGAGCAAGCGACGAGGTTCGAGCAGCTCTACCTGCGTGGTGAACCGGTGTCGAAGTGCGCTGCGCCGCCGGGCGACGGTCGAGCGCACCTACGTGCCGGCCGACCCCTACATGGTGCTGCCGGGCGAGCCCTCTCTGGTCGAAGCGGAGCTGGCGAAGCTGCCGGCCCGCCAGCGCATCGCCCTCGTCCTTCGCTACTACGACGACCGCTCGATCGACGACGTGGCCACCGCCCTCGGCTGCCGACCCGGCGCGGCGAAGTCGCTGATCCATCGGGCCGTCGAACAACTCCGGGAGGTGCTGTGATGAACGATGCCGAGTTCGAGACAATGGAGCCACACGTGAAGCGCGCGCTGCGTTCGATCGCCGACGTCATGTCGGTCGACGATCACTGGGCGGTGATGGCCGACGACCTCGCGACGGGTCATTCCTCGACCGTCGAGACCGGGCGACGGCGGCCGCCGCTTCGCGTGCTCGTGGCGATCGCCGCCACGATCGTGGTCGTCGCCGGCGCGGCCGCCGCCGTCGATCGCATCCGGGTGAGCCGCGAGACGCCGGGCCCCGCATCGTCGGCCGCGCTGATCCGGCGGCTGCTCACTCGTGGGCCGCGGCACTTCCTGCCGACCGTTCCCGACTCGGTCGGACTCGTGGCGGACCAGCTCGACCCCGGCGCGCTGGCCATCCGGCTGCTCGTCGACGACGTTGGCCGGCGGCTCTTCTGGTACGCCAGCGCATTTGCCGTCGAGCAGCGAGCCACCGACACGACGCCTTGGACGACGACGACCGTCGATGGGGTCGCCGTCCGCCCATCGGCTAGGAGTCCGCTTGGTGCTGTCGCCCTTTGGACGAAGGGTGGCCTGCACTACGGAGCGAGCATCGCCGGGCCCACTGACGGCGACCTCGATGCAGCGCTGCCGACGCTCGTCCACGCCAGCGCAGGTGCGCCGCCGGCTGCTCCCCCCGGGTTCGCCGGGCTCTCTGTGCTCGACGACGTGCTCCGCGGCGTCGGCATCACGAGCGCCGACGGCTTGCCCTTCAGCTCGTACAACGTCTGGTCGGGCCCCACGTCTGTCGTCACCGCCGACGCGCTCGACCACGTCAGTCGTCAGCTGACTCTCCTGGACGGAGGAAGCATGGGAACGTCGACCCGGGTCGAGGTGAACGGCCGGCCGGCCGTCGTCTGGTCGCCGGAGTCGCCCGTCACCGGCGGGAGCACGCCGAGCATCGTGTTCTCACCGGCGTCCGGCACGATGGTGTCGATCAGCGGGCTCACGTCTTCGACCACGTCGGCCGAGCTGGTGGCGTTGGCCGCCGGTGTTCGCGAGGTCGATGACGCGACGTGGTCGAAGGCGGTGTTCGGCGGTGAGCTCGTCGCCGCCGGCGAGGCGGCTGGCGTCACGTGGGGCGCGGCCCGATCGACGGCGACCAACGAATCGTGCGTGCAGGTCTGGCCGGCGCACCAACCCACATGCGTCACCCTCTCGACGTCGTCGGTGCGACCGTTGGTCCTCGTCGGTCGTCTCGTCGGTGTCGTCGCACCGGCAGGGGTGGATGCGAGCATTCACGGCGGATCCTCCAACCGTTCGGCGCTCGCGCTCGGGACCGCTCACGAGATCGTCGTCGGAACCGACCGTTGGCGTCTCTGGGTTCTGGAGCTGCCGGATGGCGCGACGTCGTTCACGGTGTCCGGCATGACGGCCGATGGCTCGCCGTTCGGCTCGTCGACCGAGCAGGGCATCTCACTCGTGCCCGGCAGCTGACGAGCGCTCGCGGGGTAGCCCTGTCACATCGCCCACAGTCTCCCCAGGGCGCCCTGGGGGGTTGCACCGATGGAGGCGATCGGGCGATCGGCGCATCGTCGGGGCATGACGAACTGGCCTTCTCCGCCGACCCCCGTTGGCTCCGCCCGCCGCCCGCCCACGCCATTGCCCAGCCCGCCGCCCGGACCGCCACCGCCACCGTCGTCGGCATCCGGTCGGTCCTCCGAGCCCGCCCGCCCGCCGCGCAACCCGGTGCCGGCGGCGGCGTGGGTGGCGGCGGTCGGCGTCGCCCTCGTGCTCACCGCGGCGGCCGTGCTCGTGGTGCCGGCGTGGAACCACATCGGCTCGGGCGTGAAGCTCGCGGGTCTCGTAGCGCTCAACGGGCTCGTCGCCGCCGCGGCCGCTTGGGCCCGCCGGTCGTTCCCGGTGGTCGCCCGCTCCCTGGCGCACCTCGCCGCCACGCTCGTCGTCCCCTCGGGCGTCGCGGTGATGGCCACCGCGCATCAGCACTGGCCGGCGGCGATCGCCGTCGGAGGGGCGTGCGGCGTGGTCGCCTGCGTGCTCCAGTCGCGCCGCTGGTCGGCGTCCTGGCTCCTGCCAGCGGCGGAACTCGCCGGCGCGCTCTCCCTGGCCGGCATCGCCACGGGGACGATGGTTCCGCTCGGCGTCGCGCTGGTCGCCGCCGCGGCCGCTCTCCTCGTTGCTGGATGGAACCGCGGCGCGGCCCGACTGGCGATCCTAGCTGCGGCCGTGCCGACGCTCTCAGCTCTCGGCGCGCTCGGCGTCGGTCCCGGCACGGCCGTGCGGCTCGGCGCCCGGGGCGACGTGCTCATCTGGGCCGGACCGGTCGCCGGCCTGATAGCCGCCGCCGTGCTGGTCGTCGTCGCCCGCCGGCAACGCACGATGGGCCTGGTGCCGCCCGCCGCTTCCGCGCTCCTCTCGGGTCTCGTCGCCGGTCTGGCCCAGGGCCACGCCCCGTTCTCGCTGTGGGCCGGACTTCCGGCGTTCGCCGTCCTGCTCACGCTCGCCGTCGGCGACTGGCTGGCGGCACAGGCCGACACCACCGACACCACCGACTCCCCGAGGAGCCTGGCGACGGTCGCCCGGGTGACGACGAGCGCAGCCCACGGCGCGCTCACCGGGGTCGGCGCACTGCTCGTCGCCGTGCCCTTCGCCATCGCCCATCACGCCCACCGCGACGTGACCCTCGCCGGTACGATGGCGTTGTGGGCGGTGGCGTTCCTCGCCGCCGGCCTGCGCCGCCCGGGTGTCTCGCCGATCGCCACCGACGCGGCCTCTGCGAGCGGTCCGGCGTCACGCCCGCCATGGTGGACGCCGCTCGCCGCCCTCGAACGGGCCGCCGCCGGCCTCGCCATCGTCGCCGCGGCAGCCGCGGCGACCGGTGATCACCTCACCGCCCCGATCGTGGGTGTCGCCCTGACCATCGGGTTGGTCGTAGCAGCCCGGTCACACGTCGGCCGAACGATGGCCAAGAGCGCCTGGCAGGTGTTGCTCACGGAGCGCATCGCTCTCGCCGCCATCACACTGGTCGCCGCGGCCCACCGCGGCGACCGCGTCAGCCTCGTCGTCGGCGTCGCCGGCGCTGCGCTCGCTCTGGTCGTCGGCGACCGTCACAACCCGGTCGAGCGCCAGCTCGTGGTCGCCGCCGTTGCGCTCGCCGCCACGGTGCTCGTCGCCTGGGGCTGGCCGGTCGCAGCCTGGGCGATGGCGATGGGGTTCGCCGGTGCCGTCGTCGTGCTCCTCGCCGGTCGGTGCGTGCACGGTGCTGCAGCGGTGCTCGTGCCGTTCGCCGCCACCGTGCTCGTCGCTGGCCACGCTGGCTCGCCGGCCACGGCGCTCACGCTGCTCCTCGCCGCCGCCGCCGTCACCGGGATGGCGATGGTCTTCGAGCGCTGGACGCCGCTCGACACGCTCGCCGTGGCGCTCGGCATCGGTGCGGCGCTGATGGCCGTCGACGCCGGGCTTGACAACTACCTCTCGCTCGCCATCGCGCTGATCGGCGCCCAGAGCTTCCTGTACGGCACGGTGCGCCGCGAGCGCCGGCTGCAAGCGGCGGGTGCCATGGGGTTCGCCATCGGTGCGCTCAGCCTGCCGTGGACGTCGGGATTCGTGCCGTGGCTCGTCCACGGTCTGGCGCCTCACGGCGTCACCGGCACCGATCTGGGCGTCGCCGTTCTGGTCGTCGGCCTACTGGCCGGAGGCATCCGCCTGCGTCAGGTGAACCGGTCGCTGTCGAGCTGGATCGCCTACGGGCCCGGCCTCGCCCTCGCCGGCCTGCACCTGCTCTCGACGCAGGTGCCGGCCCACCAGAACGGTCGCATCGCCGTCACCATCGGCCTCGGCGTGTGCGCCGTCGCCGTCGGTGGCCTGAGACGCCTCGCCGCACCGCTGCTCGTCGGTACCGGGCTGCTCGTGGCGGCCACGGTGCTCGCCGCCGGCCACCAGCTCGCCTCGCTGCCGGTGTGGGTGTGGCTCGCCGTCGGCGGCCTCGTGCTGCTCGCGCTGGCCCTGCTAATCGAGAAGCGCTCGCCGGCGGGCGACGATGATCGTGAGCTGGATGCCGGTCGCGACGGCGAGCGCCTCGTGCAGGTCGTGTGGCGCCGCTTCTCCTGATCGACTTCTGGCGTCGCCCCGGTCGGCGAAATCGACGGAATCGGACGCCAAAATCGCTGGGCGACCGGCCCGGCGCAAGCCGCGGGGCCTACGCGAGGGGCCTACGCGAGGGGCCTACGCGCAGGGGCCTACGCGCGGGGCTACGACTTGCGACGGGTCGGGGCGGCGATCGGCACGGACTTCGCGGCGGGATGGGGGAGCGGGGCGACCCGCTTCCCCCGCCGTCGTTCGAGCAGTTGAACGAGCGTGGCGTAGACCTTCGGCCCGACCATCTCGGTGATCTCGTCGCTCAACTCCCGGAACGCCGGGCGCGAGCCGACGAAGGCCTCGTGGCTGTCGGTGCACCACCAGTGGAACTCGAAGCCGCCTTCGCCCCAGTCACGCCGCTTCCACTCGCGCAGCGTGGACGTGACGTGGCCGTAGCCGTCGGTGTGCTCTTCGAGGCGCATCGGTACCTGCCAGCACACGTCGGGCTTCCAGTCCATCGGCCGTTCGCCGGCCTCCAGCGCCCCATGGTGCAGAGCACAACCCTCGCCGCCGGCGAAGCCCGGACGGTTGAGAAAGATGCACGCGCCATCCACGAGCCTGGTCGTGATCGTGCCCTCGTCGTCGGTGGTGTGCCAGCCGACGCGGCGACCGCGCTTGCGGAACTGCCAGTTGTCGTCGGTGAGCCGCGACACGTAGGGGGCCATGTCGTCCAGGTCGTTCTCGTCGATGTAGTGGGCGCCGTAGCTGCAGCAGCCCTCGTTCAGGTGGGTGGCGTCGGCGGTGAGCACGCCCTGGCAACCGCGACCCCAGATGCACGTCCACGACGACAGGAAGAACGTGGCGTCGAAGATCCACGTGCGGTCCTCGTCGGGGTCTTCGAACGTGATGTACTCGTGGAGGTCTTCGACGGCGGGTGCGGGCACGGTCGACAACACTACGGTCGCCCGGACTACGGTCGATACATGGTCGTCACCGGAACCATCGTGGACCCGTCGTCGGGCGCGGTGACGCCCCGGCCTGCGCCATCGCCGACCGCAGCCGACCGCGCTGCGCTCGTCGCCGAACTGCAGGTGGTGGTCGCTCCCGGCGGCGTTCGCACCGGCGAGACCGAGCTCGGGCTCTACCGTCGCGACGCGTCGAACATCGAAGGTGCCGCCTCTGTCGTCTGCCTGCCGACCACGACGGCCGAGGTGCAGGCGTGCGTGCGGGCGTGTGCCCGTCACGGCGTGCCGTTCGTGGCCCGCGGCTCGGGCACCGGGCTGTCGGGCGGTGCCGTGCCGCTCGACGGAGCCGTCGTCATCGCCACCTCGAAGCTGAACGCGGTGCTCTCGGTCGATGCCGACGAGCGCGTGGCGTGGGTGCAGCCCGGTGTGCTCAACCTCGACCTCTCGAAGCACTGCGCGCCGCACGGTCTGCACTTCGCGCCCGACCCGTCGAGCCAGCAGAGCTGCTCGATCGGCGGGAACGTGGCGAACAACTCCGGTGGGCCGCATTGCCTCGCCGAGGGCGTCACGGCGATGCACGTGCTGGCGATCGAGGTCGTCCTGCCCGACGGCTCCCTGACGATGCTCGGGGGCCTCGACCCCGAACCGTCCGGCTACGACCTGCGCGGCGCCTTCGTCGGCTCGGAGGGCATGCTCGGCATCGCCGTACGCATCGCCGTGCGCCTCACGCCGAACCCGCCGGCGGTGAAGACGATGCTCCTCGCTTTCGACTCGGTGGACGCCGGCGCCGACACCGTGTCGGCGATCATCGCTGCCGGCCTCGTGCCCGCCGCTCTCGAGATGATGGACGCGCCGATCATCGCCGCCGTCGAGGCTTACGTGCACGCCGGCTTCCCTCTGGATGCCGCTGCGGTGCTGCTCGTGGAGGTCGACGGCCTGCCCCACTTCGTCGCCGACGCCGTGGAGCGGGTGTCGGCGATCGGCCGTGACCACGGGGCGACGAGCGTGCGCATCGCCGCCGACGAGGTCGAGCGGGCGTTGATCTGGAAGGGTCGCAAGACGGCGTTCGGGGCCATCGCCCGCATCAAGCCGAACTACTACCTGCACGACACCGTGGTGCCGCGCAGCAAGCTCACCGCCGTACTGCGCCAGGTGTACGAGATCGCCGCCCGCCACGAGCTGATCGTGCTCAACGTGTTCCACGCCGGCGACGGCAACCTGCACCCGCTGCTCGTGTTCGACAAACGTGAGCCGGGCGTGATGGACCGGGTGTACGCCGCCGGGGACGAGATCGTGCGGGCAAGTGTCGCCGCGGGCGGGGTGCTGTCGGGTGAGCACGGCATCGGCATCGAGAAGCGCGACCTGATGCCGCTGATGTTCACCGACGCCGATCTCGCCGCCCAGGCCCGCTTGCGCGACGCCTTCGATCCCGCCCACCTGGCCAACCCGGGCAAGGTGCTGCCGTCGCCCGCCGGCTGCGGCGACGTCCAGCACGTGCCCAACGGCGCATGGATCTGAACCGCGCATGGATCTGACGGCGTTCGCCGACGAGATCGGCACCGGCGACGACTCCGTGTCCGTCGTCGGGTCGTCGTCGCGCGAGGGGCCTGTCGCGGGCGCGCGCGTCGTGTCGGCGCCGACCGGGATCGACGTGGTGAACCCCGCCGAGATGACCGTGGTGTGTGGCGCCGGCACGCCGTTGGTCGAGCTCGATGCCGCGCTCGACGACGTCGGCCAGAGCCTGGCAGTCGGCCGGTCCGCGGGAGGTGGCGGGACGATCGGTGGGGCGGTAGCCGTCGCCGCCAACAGCATGTTGCGGCTCGGCCTCGGGCCGACGCGCGACTGCCTGCTCCAGGCCCGCGTGGTCATGGCCGACGGCGTCGTGGTGAAGGCGGGCGGGCCGACGGTGAAGAACGTGACGGGCTTCGACCTGTGCCGGCTGCTCGTCGGCTCTCGCGGCACGCTCGCCGCGCTCGGCGAGCTGACCGTGCGCACCCGGCCGAAGCCGCCGTGCCGGCAGTGGTTCACGACCAGCGATCGCGATCCATGGTCGGTGCGGCGCGACCTCTTCCGTCCCACGGCGATCCTGTGGGACGGCACGACGACGTGGGTCTGCCTCGACGGCCATCCGGCCGATGTCGCCGAGCAGGCGGCGGGCGCCCGCCTGTCGGCGGTCGACGGTCCGCCGACGTTGCCGGCCGCCGGCCGTCGGTCGGTCGCGCCGGCCGAGCTGCGCGCCCTCGACCCGTCGGTCGTCGGGCCGTTCGTGGCCGAGATCGGTGTCGGCGTCGTGAACCTCTCGCGTGTCGAGCACGGCGGGCCAGCGACATCGGTGTTCGCCGACGAGCGCGCCGTCGAGCTGAACCGTCGCATCAAGCAGCAGTTCGACCCGCGTGCACGCTTCAACCCGGGCCGCGAGCCGGTTGGCGCGCTCGTGCCCACCGGCGGTGCGGCGTCATGACGTTCGATGACGATGGCGTGACCCGAACCGACGCGACGCGGCCGGGCGGGCCGCTCGGGCTGATCGACGACGAGCTGGCGACGTGCGTGTCGTGCGGCCTGTGCCTACCGCACTGCCCGACGTTCCGGGTGACGGGCGAGGAGTCGGCGTCGCCGCGCGGGCGCATCGCGGCGATGCGCGCCGTCCAGCGCGAGGGCGCACCGATCGACGACGCGTTCGTCGGGTTCATGGACGCCTGCGTGCAATGCCGCGGCTGCGAGACGGCCTGCCCGTCGGGGGTGCCGTTCGGCCGGCTGATGGAAGGCACACGCCACGCCCTTGCCACGTCGGGCCGCTCGGTGCCGTGGTGGCAGCGGCTCGGGTACCGCGTGCTCGGCCATCACCGGCTGCTGCTTGCCGGCTCGACCGCGCTCGCCGTCGCCCAGCGCTCCCGTCTCGTTCCCCGCCGGCTGGGTGTGCCGGCGCTGCCACTGCGTCGGCGTCGCCTGGCGTCGACGGGCCACGACGTGTGGCTGTTCACCGGCTGCGTGATGGACGCCTGGCAGCGCGACATCCACGTCGCCGCCGCCCGGGTGGTCGGCGCGGTCGGGGCCACGTTCGCGCTGCCCGGCGCGGGTGCCGCCTGTTGTGGCGCGCTGCACGTGCACGCCGGCCTCACGGACGAGGCCCGCCGGCTGGCCGAGCGGACGATGGCGGCGATGCCCGGCGACGCGCCGATCCTGGTCGACTCTGCCGGCTGCGGGGCCGCGCTCAAAGACTACGGACACCTCGTCGGGACGCCCGACGCCGTCGCGTTCTCCGCACGGGTGCTCGACATCCACGAATGGCTCGCCGAGCGCGTCGACCGCCTGCCCGCACCAGCCGCCGGTTGGGTGCGCCCGACGGTGATCGTGCAGGACCCGTGCCACCTGCGTCACGTGCAGCGGACCCACCTGTCGGTGCGCACCGCGCTCGCTCCGTACGCCGATGTGGTCGAGCTGGATGACGACGGGTTGTGCTGCGGCGCCGGGGGCGCCTACTCGGCCCTTCATCCGGTGACGGCGACCGAGATCCGCGACCGCAAGCTCGCCTCGATCGAGCGGGCCCGCTCGGCTGGTGGGGCGGCCGCCCGGTCTGCCGTCGTCGTGTCGGCGAACCCCGGGTGCGCGATGCACCTCGCCGCTGCCGGCGTCGCCGTGCGCCATCCGGTCGAGATCATCGCCGAGGCCCGGTGAGCGACGCCGATCTCATCGCCGACCTCGTCCGCCGCCTTGACGCGATCGCCGACGAGCTTGCCGATCTCGCCATCGAACGGCTGCGGACGTCGTTGCGCGCACCGGCGAGCCCGCCGTACGAGTTCGACCACG
>JAYUAM010000089.1:0-13683 GCA_043741295.1 Acidimicrobiia bacterium | reverse complement strand
TGATCGCGGCGATCTGCCGTGTGGCGCCCTCGGGGTGGAACATGCGGTCGAAGTCGGTCGCCGCCCGCGTCCGCCGGGCCTCGAGCTCGTCGGTGAAGTAGCGGCGCGACGACCAGATCGCCGCGTTCCGCACCGAGTACTCGATGTAGGCCTCTCGTTCGCCCGGCGGCGGCGACATCAACGCGTCGTTCGCCTCCTTCGTCGAACGGCCGACGTCGCGCTCGCCCGTGTGCGACATGATCGAGGTGAGCGATGCGACCCGCGTTGGATGCTCGATCGCCATGGTCTGGACGATCATGCCGCCCATCGACACCCCCACGACGTGGGCCTTGGCAATGCCGAGCGCGTCGAGCAGAGCGATGCCATCCGCGGCCATGTCCGACAGCGTGTACGCCACCTCGGGCCGCGGTCCGTCGCCCCGCCGGAAGCGCATGACGTCGGCGAGCGAGGCGCTCTGGCCGTCGAAGTGCGTCGAGAGGCCGACGTCGCGGTTGTCGTAGCGGATGACAAAGCGCTGCTGCGCGGCGAGGGCCTCGCACAGGCGTTCGTCCCAGCTCGTGAGCTGCGACGTGAACCCGCTCACCAGCAGGAGCGCCGGGTCGTTCGGCGAGCCGAACGTCTCGTACTCGATGCGGATGCCGTTCGCCTCTGCGTTGCCCGTCGTGCGCCCCATCCGCCGAGTCTCGCGCAGCGCAGCCCAGTCGAAGCCTCCAGCGCAACGCTCGACCTGCGAAGATCCCCCGATGCCGATTTCGACCACAGGGCGGCGCGGACGATGACCCTTACGGCCCGCGCACCTGGGCGCGTGAACCTGATCGGCGACCACACCGACTATACCGAGGGTCTCGTGCTCCCGATGGCGATCGACCGGTGGACGACGGTCACCGGCGAGCCCGGCGGCAGCCACGTGCAACTTCGTTCCCGGCAGGAGCGGGCGCTGGCCACCGTGCCGTTGCGGGTCGATCGGCCGGACGAGATCGAACCAGACTGGGCCCGTTACGTCGCTGGCGTCGTGAGCGAGATGGACCCGGCCCACGGGTTTGCCGGCATCGTCGACACCACCGTGCCGGTGGGAGCCGGCCTGTCGTCGTCGGCCGCGCTCGAGGTGGCGGTGGCGCTCGCCCTCGGCTTTGACGGGAGCGCGCTCGAGCTCGCGCAGCTCTGCCAGCGGGCCGAGAACCGGGCCAGCGGCGTGCCCTCGGGGATCATGGATCAGCTCTGCTCGACGGCCGGCGTCGCCGACCACGCCGTGCTCATCGACTGCCACACCCTCGTCGTCACGCCCGTGTCGTTGCCGCCCGACATCGACATCGTGGTCGTGTTCGGTCACCACCGCACGCTCGTCGGCTCGGAGTACGCGACCCGCGTGGCCGAATGCGAGCAGGCCGAGCAGGTGATCGGCCCGCTGCGGTTGGCGGCGCCGAGCGACATCGAGCGCATCACCGACCCGACAGTGCGCGCCCGGGCCCGCCACGTGATCACCGAGAACCAGCGCGTGCGCGACTTCGCCACCGCGGTGCACCGCAACGACCTCGTCGCCGCCGGACAGCTGATGGACGAGAGCCACCGCTCGCTGCACGACGACTTCGCCACCTCGACACCGCAGATGGAACGGCTCGTCAAACGGCTGCGCGCTCTGCCCGGCGTGTTCGGTGTGCGGATGACAGGCGGCGGTTTCGGCGGCTGCGTCGTCGCTCTCACCCAACCCGGTGCGGTGGCCGAGGGCTGGGTCGTGAAGCCCGTCGGCGGGGCCACCGTCACCGTCAGCGAGTAGTGCCCCGCGTCGCTACGGTGTCCCGATGAACGCGCGCACCAGCACCGTCGTCGCTACGGGCATCTACTTCGGCGAGGGGCCGCGATGGCACGACGACCGGCTGTGGTTCTCCGACTTCTTCCGGGCCAGCGTGCTCAGCTATGACCCCGCTGGCGACCGGACCGGCGACCGGACCGGCGAGCTGCGGGTGGAGTGCACGCTCGACGATCGTCCCTCGGGCCTCGGTTGGTTGCCCGATGGCCGGCTGCTCATGGTGGCGATGGTGTCGCGCCAGGTCCGCCGGCGCGAGCACGACGGCACCGTGATGGTGCACGCCGATCTGGCCGACGTCGCCACGTTCCACTGCAACGACATGGTGGTCGACGATCAGGGCCGGGCCTACGTCGGCAATTTCGGCTTCGATCTCGACCCGTGGATCGAGGAGCGCGGCGAGGGGCCGGCGAGCCGGGCAGAGATGCCGGCCGCCGTCATCACGCGGGTCGACCCCGACGGCTCGATGACGGTGGTCGCCGACGACATGAAGTTTCCGAATGGCGCGGTGATCACGCCGGACGGGCGCACGATGATCGTCGCCGAATCGATGGGTCGCCGGCTCACGGCGTTCACGATCACCGACGACGGTGGGCTGACCGACCGCCGGGTGTGGGCCGAGATGGGCCACCGTGTGCCCGACGGCATCTGTCTCGACGCCGAGGGCCGCGTGTGGGTCGCCAATGCCGGCGGGCCCGAGTGTGTGCTCGTGGCCGAGGGCGGCGAGATCGTCGAGGTGGTCGACACCGGCGACCGCTGCTTCGCCTGCGCGCTCGGCGGCCCGGGCCGGCGCACGCTCTACGCGCTGGCCTCCAAGGAATCCGATGCCATCCGTGCCGCAGTTGCGCCGACGGGAAGCTTGCGCAGCGTGCGCGTCGACGTGCCGGGCGTCGGGCTGCCGTGATCGGGCTGCCGTGATCCTGCACCTCACCGAGGCCGCCACATGGGACGCCTGGCAGGCGGGGCCGGCAGACGAACCGCTGGTCCCGGCGTCGCTCGCCGCCGAGGGCTTCGTGCACTGCACCGGCGACGAGGCGACGCTGCTGCGCGTCGCCAACACGTTCTACCGCCGGCTGCCGGGCGAGCTCGTGGTGCTCGACCTCGACGAGGGCGCGCTCGGCAGCCCGCTCGTGTGGGAGGACCCGGTGCCCGCTCCCCCGGCGGGATCGACCGTCACGCAGTTCCCGCACGTCTACGGCCCGATCGCCCGGGCCGCCGTGCAGCGCGTGCGCCGGGTGCTGCGCGATCGCGACGGAACCTGCACCGGCTACGCCGACAGGACCTGACCCAGCCGGGCGAGCGCGTCGGGCGTGCGCACGCCCCACCAGAACAGATCGCGTCCGTCGACCAGCCGGACGTCGACCGCCACCGAACGCAGTTCGGCCACGTGGCGCCGGGCGAACGGGTACGGCTCGCTCGGCAGGATCACGAGGTCGGGCCGGCGGGCGGCGACCTCGTCGAGCTCGACCGTGGGGTACCGGTCGGCGGCGTCGGCGAAGATGCCGACGATGCCGAGTGCGTCGAGCACCGATGCGCCGTAGGTGTCGGCGTTGAGCGTCATCCACGGCCGCCGCCAGATGGGCACGAAGGCCCGCCGGGCCGGTTGATCGCCCCGTTCACTGGCGATCGTCGATGCCGGGCGGCGCAGGTCGCGACGGCCCAGGGCGATGGCCAGCGCGTCGAGCATCGGGGCGACGTCGGCCACCGACTCGACGTGCGTGACGTGGACCTCCAGGCCGGCGGCCACGAGCGCGTCGTGATCGGGCCGGCGGTTCTCCTCGTCGTTCACCACGACGAGATCGGGCGCCAGCGCCACGATCGCGCCGATGTCGGGGTCCTTCGTGCCGCCGACCGTCGGGAAATCGGGCTGCTCGCAGAACCGGGTCACCGCCACCGGTTGGACACCCCACGCCAGCAGCGTCTCGGTCACCGAGGGGACGAGCGAGACGATGCGCACGACGATGCAGACCGGCTGGTGGCGACTGGCGAGTGGCGGCGGTCAGCGGCGGCTCAGGAGCCGAGCAGCTTGGCCTTCTGGGCGGCGAACTCGGACGCGGTGAGCGTTCCCCGCTGCAGCATGCCCTCGAGCTTCTCCAGCTGGCTCGCCACATCGACAGGTGCGCTGGCGCCGCCACCCCCGGGACCATTGGCCTCGATCTGGGCGTGGATCTCGTTCTGGATGCGCTCGGGCTCGCGGATGTGGCTGAACTGCTGCTGACCGTCCTCGCCACCCGACTCGATCATCAGGCTGCCGGTCTTCACCAGCCGGCCGAGGAACGTCTGGCGCAGGCTCACGTTGTTCACCCGCTCGAGCGGGATCTCGATGCCCGACTTGGCGAACACGCCCTGGCGGAAGATGAGGCGGTCCGAGGTGATCACGAAGTTCGTGGTGACCCACTTGAGGTAGCGCACGAGCAACGCGAGCACGGCGACGACGAGGAGGGCCAGGGACCCCCAGACCGTCACCGTTCGCAACAGACCGTGGGTGTCCACCACCGCGGCGACCACGGTGAGCACGATCGCCCCGAGAGCGGCGAAGACCGGGCCGGACAGGAAGATCCAGTGCGGGTGAAGATCCTCGACGACGGACTCGTAGGAGTTGAGCAGCCTCTGCGGGAACGGCATGCCCGCAGGTTAGAGGTCGCGAGGCGGGCGGCGGCGATGGCGTCGCACCCGTTAGCGTTTCGGACGTGGATGAGACGGCGTTGCTCGACGGGCTCGATCCCGACCAGCGCGCCGCCGTGCTCAGCACGGCCGCCCCCCTGGCCGTTCTCGCCGGCCCCGGCTCGGGCAAGACGCGGGTGCTCACCCGGCGCATCGCCCACCGCGTCGTCACCGGCTCGGCCGACACGCGTCACGTCCTCGCCCTCACCTTCACCCGGCGGGCGGCCGCGGAGCTCACATCACGCCTGCGCCACCTGGGTCTGCGCGAGCGACCGACCGTCGGCACCTTCCACGCTGTTGCGCTCGGCGTGCTGCGCCAGCGGGCGGCCGATGTCGGCCGTCGTCCACCCGAGCTGCTCCCCGACCGCGCCCGTCTCGTAGCGGCGCTCGTCGACTCCGCCCGCCGCTCCGGCCCATCGACGACCGAGGTCACGGCCGAGATCGACTGGGCCCGGGCCCGCCTCGTGCCACCCGACGCCTACGCCCGCGCGGCGCGCTCGGCCGGGCGCCGGCCGGCGGCCGGGGTCGACGCTGTCGGGGAGCTCTACGCCCGGTACGAGGACGCCAAGCACACCCGGCGCGTGCGCGACCTCGACGATCTCCTCGACGACCTCGCCGATCTGATCGGCTCGGACCGCACGTTCGCCGAGGTGCAGCGCTGGCGGTTCCGCCATGTGTTCGTCGACGAGTTCCAGGACGTCAACCCGCTCCAGCTGCGCCTGCTACAGGCCTGGCTCGGTGACCAGTTCGACCTCTGCGTCGTCGGTGACCCCGACCAGGCGATCTACGGCTGGAACGGCGCGGACCCTCGCGCTCTCACCGAGGTCGGTGCGACGTTTCCCGGGGTCACCGTCCTTCGCCTCGCCCACAACCACCGGTCCAGTCCGCAGGTGGTGGCCGCCGCCCGTACGGTGCTCAACCAGCCGACGATCGCCCACGTCACCACCACCCGGCCGAACGGGCCGACCGCGTCACTGGCCGAGTTCGCCGATGCGCGAGCCGAAGCCGACGGCGTCGCCGCGGCGATCAGCCAGCGACGCCGGGTCGGCACGTCGTGGGGACGGTTCGCCGTGCTCGTGCGGACCAACGCCCAGGTGCCGGCCGTGCTCGACGGGCTCGCCCGCTCGGGCATCCCGGCCCGCGCTCGCCGGGCCGGACTGCTCGACGATCCCGACGTGCGCGCCGCCCTCGCCGACGCACCGCCCGCCGACAAGCCCTACGGCGTGCGCGATTGGCTCGCCGAACTCGACGCCGCGGCGACCGATCCCGAACGGGGCCCCGAGGCGCGGTCCGGCCGGCCCACGGACCGGCCGCTGTCGGGTATCGATGCACCGTTCCGGTCGGCGGTGAGCGAACGGCTCGCCGCCGTGATCCTCACCGCCCGGCGCGTCACCCTCGACGATCCGCCGGCGTCGATGAGCGCGCTCCGGACCGCGCTCGACGGCGAGCATGGCGGGCCAGCCGCGGTCGAGGTCATCACGTTCCACGCCGCGAAGGGCCTCGAATGGCCGGTCGTCGTCGTGGCCGGCTGCGAGACGGGCCTGGTCCCCCACCTGTCGGCGACGACGGCCGAGGCAAAGGCCGAAGAGGCCCGTCTGCTGTACGTCGCCATGACCCGCGCTGAGCAGGAGCTGATCGTCACGTGGGCGACGTCGCGCACCACGGCGGCCGGCGTCACCAGCCAGCGGCGGCGTTCCTCGCTCCTGGCGCGTGTCGGCAGTCGTGGCGCCGGCGACGACAGCGACGACGACGGCCGAACCGGCGACCCCCACGCCGCGCTCACCGCGCTGCGGGCCGCCCACCTCGACGCGCCGACGGTCGTCGACGCCCGCCTTGGCGCGCTCCGCACCTGGCGGGCCGGCGCTGCCCGGTTGGCCGGCGTGATGCCCGACCTCGTCCTGCCCGACCGCGCCCTTGCCGCGATCGCCACCGCGGCACCCCACGAGCTCGACGAGCTCGCCGCCGTTCACGGGGTGGGGCCGCTCGTCGCCCGCCGGTACGGGCGCCGGATCCTCGACGTGCTCGCGGCGCCCGACGAGCAGCCGGCGAGGACGCCCGCGTCCGATCAGTCGTCGAGATCGACGACCACCGGCGCGTGATCGGAGGGCTGTGTGCCCTTCCGAGCGTTGCGGTCGATCACCGACCACGCCGCCCGGTCGGCGAGCACCTTGGTGAGCAGCACGAGATCGATCCGCATGCCCCGACCCTGGTGGAAGTCGCCGGCCCGGTAGTCCCACCACGAGTAGAGCTTCTCCTCCGGGTGCATCTGGCGGAAGATGTCGACAAGGCCCCAGTCGCACAGCTCGGTCAGCACGGCCCGCTCGGGCGCCGATACGTGGGTGTTGCCCGACGTGGCCGCGGGGTCCCACACGTCGCGATCCTCGGGGGCGATGTTGAAGTCGCCGGCCACCATCACCGGCGCCGACGGGTCGCTCGTGGCCGCTACATGCGCGCGTAGGCGGGCCATCCACGCCAGCTTGTAGCGGTAGTGCTCATGGTCGAGCGCCCGCCCGTTCGGCACGTACACCGACGTGACGCGCACGCCTCCACACGTCGCCGACAGCACCCGGGCTTCAGCGTCGGGCGCCTCCCCATCGGCGAAGTTGGCGACGACGTCAGCGACGCCGACCTTCGACAGGATGGCCACACCGTTCCACTGGCCCTGCCCGTGGTGGACGGTGCTGTAGCCGAGCGCCTCGAACGCCAACGCCGGGAACGCGCCGTCGGCCAGCTTCGTCTCCTGCATGCAGACGACATCGGGCTGCACCTCGGTGAGCCACGCCTCGACGCGCGGCATGCGCACCTTCAAGGAATTGATGTTCCAGGTCGCGAGACGCACGGCGTGACGTTAGCGAGCCGGCAGCCGGGCACCAGCCCCGTCCGACGGCGGCGGACGATCGTCTCCGCTGCCCCGACCGCGCCGACGGGCAGGAACGGCGGCCGGAGGGGTCGGCAGCGCGCTCTTGGCGGCTCTCGTCACCGCTGGTTTCGTCACCGCTTGTTTCGCCGCTTTCGTGGCCGCCGGCCTGGCCGCCTTCGCGGCTGTTGACGTCGCTGGCCTCGCCTTCCGGCCGACCGCCGCCCGCACCGGATCCACCAGCACGCTGGCGGGGGGCACGGTGGTGGAGGCCCTGGCCGGGGCCTTGCGAGTGGGCGGCTGCTGGACGGCAGGGTCGTGGATCGCAGTCTTGCCGGCCGGGACCCTGCCGGCCGGCACCTTGCCGGCCGGGGTCTTCGCAGCGGGCACCTTCTGCGCCGGGGCCTTGCGGACCGGTGTCGTGCGGACCGGTGTCGTGCGGACCGGGGTCCGGGGGGCCGGCGTCTTGGGGACCGGGGTCTTGGGGGCCGGTGACTTGGGGGCCGACGGCGTCGGGGCCGGGGTCCTGGGGGCCGGGGTCCTGGGGGCCGGCGTCTTGGGGGCCGGGGTCCTGGGGGCCGGCGTCCTGGGGGCCGACGTCCTGGGGGCCGGCGTCCTGGGGGCCGACGGCGTCGGGGCCGACGTCCTGGGGGCCGACGGCGTCGGGGCGATCGCCGGCGTCGCCGGCGGTATCACGGGGTCCGTCGCGACGGGGAGCTTTCCGGCCCGCCCCTTCTTCGCCGAACCGGTCGCGGAACCGGCGGCCGGAACGGCCGGCACGACCCCGGAGGCCGCCGATGGACCCGTCCGGCCGTCGGCGCCGTCCGTTGTCGTGGTGTCGGTCGCCACGGCCTTCGCGCCCGCCTTCCGGCCGCGCGTCCGCCCGACCGCGGCTGGCGGGGTGGAAGCGGTCTTGGCGGTCGCTCGCCGACGCGGCACCCGGCCGGGATCGACGGCTCCAGCATCGGCATCGGAGGACACGTCCGACGCTGCCGGCGCCACGCTCGTGGGTGCCGGCTCGGCGGCGAGGTCTCGAGCGGAGCTGCGTCCACCGCGACCACGGCGCGACGGACGCCGACCGTCGCCATCGGCCGCGCCCGACCGAGCCGCGCCCGACCCGGCAGCGGCGGGAACCTCGGCGGCAACCTCGGCGGCGGCGGTGTCGGCCCCGATCTTGCGGCTGGACCGACGCTTGCGGGTCGGCGCGGCAGCCGCGGCGGCCATCGCCTCGGTGACCTCGGCCGGCTCGAACCCGGGAATCGTCACGTCGATGCTGCGGCGGCCGGCATTGAAGCTGGCGACGACGAAGGAGTACACGCCGCCGAGCTTGAGGACGTCACGAGCCGCACGCGGCGCCGGCGAGGCCATGTAGCGCAGCGGCACGTAGCACCGGGCGCCGTCGGCCACGAGGTAGGCGCCGTGGGACGAATAGCTGTCGACCGTGCCTTCGACGATGGCGCCGACCGGGTGACCGCCGACGAACGCCAGGAACGGAGCGGGCTCGTTCACGAAGGCGGCCTTCGTCGGCGTCGGCGCGTCCGCATGCTTCACGGCCTGCGGTCTCGCGCTCGCCCGCCGCCCGTTCGTCGCGCCAGCCGGCGACGTGGCTACGGCCGCGACGGTGGCGGCGACATCGGGGCCACGACCCACGCTGCTGGCGGCCGCGGCGCGGCTGTCGCGTCGTCCGCCCCGTCCGGGAGGAGGCGCCTTGGGCACAGGCATCGGCTGCGAGGCCATCGAACTGGCCCTCGGGCTGCGATCGGCGGCCTTCCCCTTCTGCGCCTTCACGGCCTTGCGGCTGATCGGGCCGCGCACCGGGGTGCGGGGCACGAAGACCCAGCCGACGTGGAGCACGGGCTTGCCACCGAGGAGCCGACCGTCGTCGAACAGCCAGGCGTAGTCGCCGTGGAACTCCTGGAACGAGTCGTTCGACAGGATCGTGGCCCCGACCTTGTTGGCGATGCTCAGCACGAAGGCGTCGCCCCGGCCGACGGCTCCGGCCGGCGGGCAGACGAGCTCGTTGTTGGCGATCGCCTCGTCGAACTCGGCGACCTCTTTGGCGTCGATGCGGTGCCCGAACGTGGCATCGACGACGACCGTGATGAGATCGGTCGGGTGCTCCTCCATGAACGCGAGCACGGCCTCGTTCAGCTGGCGGAGGCTCGGCATGTTGCGGCCTTCGGTGGCGATGTTGGACCCGTCGACCACAACGTGTTTCGGCATAACTCGGACAGTCAACCACCTCGACGGGCGACTACCGGGGATGCCCGCCTACGATGCCGCACCGTGATCGAGGCGGTGCTCTGGGACTTCGGCGGCGTGATCCTGACGAGCCCGTTCGCCGCGTTCGCCCGCTACGAGGCCGAGCTCGGCCTTCAGGTAGGCCTGCTGCGGCGCGTGAACGCTACGAATCCGGACGCGAACGCGTGGGCCAGACTCGAGCGGGCCGAGCTCGACGTCAGCGGCTTCGCCCGGGCGTTCGAGACCGAGGCACGCGCCCTTGATCCGACAGGCGCAGCGCAGGCGATCGACGGCGAGCACGTCGTCGCGCTGCTCGCCGGCGAGATCCGACCAGAGATGGTCGCCGCCCTCGATGAGGTCCGATCCCGCGGGCTCCCGCAAGCGTGCCTCACGAACAACCACGTGGCCGGAAGCGTCGATCCTGATCGGGCGGTTCACGTCGCTGCGGTGATGGCCCGGTTCGACCATGTGGTCGAATCGTCAAAGGTCGGCGCCCGCAAGCCCGAACCGCGCTTCTACGAGATCGCCTGCGAGCGGGTGGGGTTCGACCCGTCCCAGTGCGTGTTCCTCGACGACCTCGGGGTCAACCTGAAGCCGGCGCGAGCGATGGGTATGCACACGATCAAGGTCGACGACCCCGCCGTCGCGCTCGCCGAGCTGGCGGCCGTCCTCGGCTTCCCGCTCGGCTGACAGGCGCAGTCGCGGCTACAGGCCGGCGAAGGCCTCGTCGAGCAGGTCGGCGAGCTCCTGCTCGTGGATCTTGGCCGAGCCGGTCGCCGGGCTCCCCGATTCGACCCGTGCGGCGTGCATGATCTCGTAACCCCGGCCGGCGATGCGGTGGGCCCGGTGGAACACGAAGTACCACGGCCCCATGTTCTCCGGCTCCTCCTGGAGCCAGAGCACCTGGCGGGCGTTCGGGTAGCGCGACACCACGTCGAGCATCTGGTCCTGTGGGAACGGGAACAGCTGCTCCACGCGCACGATGGCCGCCGCCACGCCGCGCTTGTCGCGCTCGGCCATGGCGTCGTAGGCCACCTTGCCCGAACAGAAGACGAGCCGACGGACCGCGTCGCGGTCGGTGACGCCCGGATCGTCGAGCACCTCTTCGAACGAGCCGTGGGTGAGCGCGTCGAGGGGTGAGCGCGACTCGGGCCGACGCAGGTAGCTCTTCGGCGTGAACATCACCAACGGCTTGCGCACGCGGCGGCGCATCTGGCGCCTCAGCACGTGGAAGTACTGCGCCGCCGTCGTGGCGTTCACGACCTGGATGTTGTCCTCGGCGCACATGGTGAGGAATCGTTCGATGCGCGCCGAGGAGTGCTCGGGCCCCTGGCCTTCGTAGCCGTGGGGCAGCAGGAGCACGAGCCCGCTCTCCTGGTCCCACTTGTCCTCGGCGGCCACCAGGTACTGGTCGATCACGATCTGGGCGCCGTTGATGAAGTCGCCGAACTGCGCCTCCCACAGCGTGAGGCCGTCGGGATGCACGATCGAGTACCCGTACTCGAAACCGAGGGCGGCGTACTCGGACAGGAGCGAGTCGTGGATGCGGAACTTGCCGGCCGAGTCAGCCAACGACTGGAGCGGCGTCCACGTGGCCCCGTTATCGAAGTCGGTGAGCGTGGCGTGGCGCTGCGAGAACGTGCCGCGGCGCGTGTCCTGGCCGGCGAGGCGCACGTCGATGCCGTCTTGCAGGAGCGACCCGAACGCAAGGAGCTCGGCCGCGGCCCATTCGACCTCGCCGTCGGCGTAGAGCTTGGCCCGCGTCTCGAACTGGCGGACGAGCTTCGGGTGCGGCGTGAAGCCCTCGGGGTAGGCGGTGAACGAGGCGAATATCGCGTCGAGCCGGGCCCGGTCGACACCGGTCTCCACGTGCGGCAGGACGCCGGCCGGCTTCGGCGGGCGGGCCGCCCGCACGACGGTCTCGGGCGCGTGGCTGCGCGTCTCGTCGAGCGCTACCTGCAGCCGGTTCTGGAAGTCGGCGAGGACGGCTTCGGCCTCTTCCAGCGTGAGCAGACCGCGGCGCACGAGCGACTCGACGAACAGCTTGCGCACCGTGCGCCGCTGCTCGATCGCCTTGTACATCAGCGGCTGGGTGTAGCTCGGGTCGTCGCCCTCGTTGTGGCCGTGGCGGCGGTAGCACACCATGTCGATGACGACGTCGGAGTGGAACTGCTGGCGGTACTCGAACGCCATGCGGGCGACGCGGACGCACGCCTCGGGGTCGTCGCCGTTGACGTGGAAGATCGGCGCCTGGATCATCTTGGCGACGTCACTCGAGTACTGCGACGAGCGGCTGAACTCGGGCGAGGTGGTGAACCCGATCTGGTTGTTGATGATCAGGTGGATCGTGCCGCCCACGCGGTAGCCGGTGAGGTCGGACATCGCCAGGCATTCGGCCACCACGCCCTGACCGGCGAACGCGGCGTCCCCGTGGATGAGCAGCGGCAGCACCGAGAACGAGCCGGGCTGGTCGATCTGGTCCTGGCGGGCGCGCACCATGCCGAGCACGATCGGGTCGACGGTCTCGAGGTGCGACGGGTTCGCCGCCAGCTCCACCTTGATGTCGGCCCCGGACTCGCCCACGTACTTGCCGGTGGCGCCGAGGTGGTACTTGACGTCGCCGGAACCCTGCACAGAGTCGGGAGCGACGTGCCCTTCGAACTCGCCGAAGATCTGCTCGTAGCTCTTGCCGACGATGTTGGCGAGCACGTTGAGCCGGCCGCGATGCGCCATGCCGAGCACGGCGCCTTCGAGCCCGGCGTCCGCCGAGCCCGAGAGGATGGCGTCGAGGATCGGCACGGCCGACTCGGCCCCTTCGAGCCCGAAGCGCTTCGTGCCTACGTACTTGGTGGCGAGAAACTTCTCGAAGGCTTCGGCCGCGTTCAGGCGGCCGAGGAGGTGCTTCAACTCGTCGGTGGACAGCTGGAACGGCGCGCCCTCGACGCGGGCCTGGATCCAACGCTGCTCGGCGGTGTCGGAGATGTGCATGTACTCGATGCCGATCGTGCGGCAGTACGCATCGCGCAGCACGCCGAGCAGGTCGCCGAGGCGCATGCGGTCCTTACCGGCGATGCCGCCCGTCAGGAACTCTCGGTCGAGATCCCAGATCGTGAGGCCGTACGTCGCGGGGTCGAGCTCGTCGTGCATCTTGGGCTCTTGCCAGCGCAGCGGGTCGAGGTCGGCGATGAGGTGGCCGCGAGCGCGGTGCACACGGATGAGCGTGGATACCTGCATCTGCTTGTGGAGCAGCGTCTCTTCCCGGTTGATCGGCGAGACGTCCTGGCGCCAGTGCACCTCCTCGTAGGGCACCTGCAGGCTGCGGAACACGTCATGGTAGAAACCGTGCTCGCCGAGCAGCAGCTCGTGCATGCGCTTCAGGAACAGGCCGGACTCGGCACCCTGGATGATGCGATGGTCGTAGGTGGAGGTGAGCGTGACGACCTTCGAGACGCCCATCTCGGCGAGCGCCCGCTCGTCGGCACCTTGGAACTCGGGCGGCCAGTCGATCGAGCCGACACCGACGATGACGCCCTGGCCGGGCATCAGCCGCGGCACCGACTGCACCGTGCCGATCGTGCCCGGGTTCGTGAGGCTGATCGTGGCCCCCTGGAAGTCGTCGACGGTCAGCTTGTTCGCGCGCACCTTGCGGATGACCTCTTCGTAGGCGGCGACGAACCCGGCGAAGTCGACCGTGTCGACATCGCGCAGCACCGGGGTGAGCAGCGTGCGGCTGCCGTCGGCCTTGGCGACGTCGACGGCGAGGGCCATGCTCACGTGGTCGTGGCGGACCCGGCGAGGCGTGCCATCGGCACCCTCGACGTAGGTGTCCTTCATGACCGGCACCGCATCGGCGATGGCCCGCACCGCGGCATAGCCGATGAAGTGCGTGAAGCTCACCTTCCGTTGGCCGGCGCGGGCGAGGTAGTTGTTGATCACGCGCCGGTTGACCTCGAGCAGCTTCGCCGGCACGTTGCGGAAGCTCGTCGCCGTCGGCACACCGAGGCTGCGCTCCATGTTGGCGACGATCGCCGCGCCGGCGCCGCGGATCGGGTCACCCAGTTCGACCAGCGCGACGGGAGCCGGGGGCGCGACGGCCGCGGCGGGCGCGCCCGACGGC
>JAYUAM010000088.1:0-13684 GCA_043741295.1 Acidimicrobiia bacterium | reverse complement strand
CGCCGGCGCCGCTGTCACCGGCGATGACGTCACCGTGCACCTGGTAGCCCGGCCGTGTGTAGTTGTCCTTGATGTAGATGTCCTCGCTACCGATCGTGATCGCCCGCTCGACCACGAGGGGGATGACGGTGTTCGGGTGGGCCCCGGCAAAGCCGAGATACGACGCCGGTTCGCCGGCCACCAGGACGCCGAAGCGGATCGGCGCTCGCTCGAGCGTGCGGGCGCGCAGCACAGCGGCGTCGCGTCGTGTGTCGAGAGCGGCGATCTGGGCAGCGTGCTTCGTCCCGTCGTGCTCGACCACGGTGACGTCCGTCGCGCCGGCGACGACGTGGGCCGCAGTGGCCACGAGGTGGTCGCCGAGCGCGACCCCCGACCCGTGACGAGGAACGAGCGCGCAGCCAGCGGCATAGATCTCGACGCCAATCTCGGCCGGTCGCGCGAACGCGACGGCGGGACCGCCGCGGGCCAGGAGTGTGGCGCATACCAGCGCCAGCGCTGCGGTCAGGCCGACCCGTGATACGCGCCGGGCGCGCGGCGCGGGCCGGGGCGGGAGGGCGGACACCAGCGGATGCTACGCGGCGACCCGGAGGCGGGCGGCGCCACGTCGGGGGTTGCCGTAGGCTCCGGTAGGTTTCGGCGCCGTGGAGCGAGACCGGGACGGCGCGGGCACGCACGAGCGGGTCTCCGAACACGCACGCGTCGCTCACCCGACGATGGAGGACGTCGCCCGCCGCGCCGGCGTCTCGCGGGCGCTCGTGTCGCTCGTGCTCAACGGGAGTCCGAAGGTGGGCGAGAAGCGCCGGACGCTCGTGCTCGATGCCTGCAACGAGCTCGGGTACCGCCGCAACGCCGTAGCACGGCATTTGGCGCGAGGTCGAACGAGCTCGGTCGGCGTGATGCTCAACGACCTCCACAACCCCTTCTTCGCCGAGATCTACGACGGTGTCGCCATCGCCACTGCGAAGCTCGGCTACCGGACGCTTCTGACGGCGGGCGGACACCGTGAACGTGAACAGGCGGCGCTCGACGACATGCTCGAGCACCGGGTCGACGGCATCGTGCTCGTCAGTCCGCGGCTCGCGACCAGCGCGATCGCCGCCCTCGCTCAGACGACCCCGGTGGTGGTGATCGGGCGCGTGGTCGATCATCCACGGGTCGACTGCGTCACGGGCGACGAGGCCGAGGGCGCCCGCCTCGTCGTGCAGCATCTGGTCGAGCTCGGCCATCGTGCGATCGTCCACGTGCACGGAGGCCAGGGGGCCGGTGCCGACGAGCGCCGTGACGGCTACGAGCGGGCGATGGAGGCCCACGGGCTCGCCGCCGACGTGATCGCCGGTGACTTCACCGAGCAGGCCGGTATCGACGCCGCTACGCAGGTGGTCGCGCGCCGGGTCCGGCCGACCGCGTTGTTCGCGGCGAACGACCTCTGCGCCGTCGGCGCGCTTGACGCGCTGGGTTCGGCTGGGCTCGACGTGCCGGGCGACGTGTCGATCGTCGGCTACGACAACACGTTCCTCGCCCGGCTGCGGCACCTCTCGCTCACGTCGATCGCCCAGTCGACCGGTGAGATGGGCGAGATGGCTGTGAGCCTCCTCGCCGAACGCCTGAATGGCGAGCGCACCCGTCGTGTCGTGCGCCTGGTGACGCCGTCCCTCGTGGTGCGCTCGACCACCGGCCCGGTGTAGGCCCTGGCGCCGATGCGGGTCGGCGACCGTCGAACCGCGCGTCAGGCGGAGCGGCGCGTAAGTTCGTGCTCGACAGCACGTCGGATCCAGCTCGATACCGATCGGTCCTCGCCGGTTGCGCGACGGCGGATCTCCGTGAGGACATCGGGCGGAAACCGAACCGGCACGAGCTCGGTGAGTCCCCGGCTTCGGCGCCTCGGGCGGCCCTGCGGCGCCTGGTTCTTGGGGTCGGCGTAGAACTCGAATTCGGCGTCCGGGGTCATCGGGGCGGGATCGGGGTAGTTCGTCATCGGTCCTGCCGGTACCGCTCGGTTAGTTCGACGGACGCGATGTAGCACCCGATCGGTCGACAGCGACACGGGTCGCCGCTACGAGGCGGCGCGAGAGGCACGACGAGCACTCGGTCAGTCATCTCGGCGACCATCAGCCAGTGCGCGGGCGGCCGGGCCGGGTAGAACAGTGGCTCGGAATGCCACACCTCGATGACGTCGTCGATGCCGAGGTAGGGGTGCTTGAACAGGTGAGCGGCCTGCCGATCGACCTCGAACGGTTGTGTCGGGTCGAGCAGGTCGAGGTCGAACAGATGGTCCCATGCCGCCATTGTAATACAATCGGATACGAGTCGCTAGCGGCGGCCGTAGCTGCTTGGTCGTGCCCGGTCACTCTCCTGGCTGGTCGCCTGCGCCCGTCGCGGTCGACCAGGTCTCCATCAACTCGTCCGTCGCACCGGGCACGTGCTCGAGCACCAGGGCCACTTTCCCTACAGCTGGCATGTCCAACGCCTGGTCGACGTCGTGATGCACGCCCTCGGGAACGAGCGAGTTGAGGTCCTCGTCCACCTGGGTCTTCGTACCTTCGATCGCGTCGGCGACCGGACTGGTCGGATCGTCTGGAATCATCATGGGATCAGTGTGACAAAGGGGTGTCACAGAGTGACGCCCCTCGCGTCGGCTGTGCCCTTGCACGAATTCATTGAAGCGCTCTAATCTGGACCTTGCCTATCGACGAGGAGAGCCGCACCGTGACCACCAACCGAGCACCGCTTCTCGACCGCATGGCCGCCGCGCCGATTTCCTGGGGGATCTGCGAGGTGCCGGGTTGGGGGCTGCAGCTGCCGGTCGACCGCGTGCTCGGCGAAATGCGCGACCTCGGCCTGGCCCGCACCGAGCTCGGTGCCGCCGGTTGGCTCCCCGACACTGCGCCGGCGATCAACGGCAAGCTCGCCGAGTTCGGCCTCGGCGCCGTCGCCGCCTTCGTGCCACTCGCACTCCACGACGCCGGTCGGTTCGATGCCAACCTCGCCTCGGCCGTCCGGTCGGCCGAGCTGCTCCGGGCCGTCGGCGCCGAGTGCTTCGTCACGTGCCTCGTCAGCGATCCAGACGACTGGTACCGACCCGAGCTTTCCGCCAACGAGTGGGACCGTCTGTGCGCCGGCGTCAAGGAGGTCGACGCCATCGCCGCGGCCCACGGCCTCGTGCAGGTAGTGCACCCGCACGTCGACTCGCTCGTCGAGCAAGCGGACGAGGTCGACACGATCATCGAGCGAACCGACGCCAAGATCTGCCTCGACACCGGCCACCTCGTGATCGGCGGCACCGATCCGCTCGCCTTTGCCCGAGACCACTCCGACCGCGTCGGGCTCGTGCACCTGAAGGACGTGCGCCTGTCGGTGGCGGCTCGGTTGCGGGCCGGCGAGCTGACGCTCATGGAGGCCGTGCAGGCCGGCATGTTCACCCGACTCGGCGCTGGCGACGTCGACCTGGCCGGCGTCGTCGAGCGCCTCGAAGCGGCGGGCTACGCCGGCTGGTACGTGTTCGAACAGGACGCCGCGCTCACCGAGGGTGCGCCGTCCGTGGGCGAGGGCCCGATCGACGACGTGCGCGCCAGCGTGCAGTTCCTGCGCGACCTCGCGTCGCGGAACTGAGCGCAGTGACCGCGCCGTCCGGGGTGAACGGGCCGGCCGGTGCGATCGAGCTCTTGACGATCGGTCGGGTGTCGGTCGACCTCTACGCCGAGCAGGTCGGCGCACCACTGCGCGACGTGTCGACGTTCCGCAAGTCGGTCGGCGGCACCGCGACGAACGTGGCCGTTGCCGCCGCCCGCCTCGGCCACCACAGCGCGGTGTGGACGCGGGTCGGTGCCGACGCGTTCGGCGACTACGTGCGCTGGGCGCTGGAGCACACGTTCGCCGTCGACACGCGCTTCGTCGGCCGTGATGCGACGGTACGGACCCCGCTGGCCTTCGCCGAGCTTGCGCCGCCCGAGGACCCGACGCTGATCTTCTACCGTGAGCCCCGCGCGCCGGACATGAACCTCGTGCCCGCCGACGTCGACGAGGCTCTCGTGCGTGAGGTTCCGATCCTGTGGATCGCCGCCTCGAACGTGGCGTGGGAGCCGAGCCGGTCGACGATGCACCAGGTGCTCGCATGGCGCAGTCGGCGGGCCCACACGGTGCTCGATCTCGACTGGCGGCCGCAGTTGTGGCCGACGCCGGCCGACGGTCCGGCGCAGATCGGCGCGTTGCTCGACCACGTCACGATCGCCATCGGCAACCGGGCCGAGTGCGAGATCGCCGTCGGCACCGCCGACCCCGATGATGCCGCCGACCGACTTCTCGCCCGCGGGCTCGAGACCGTGGTCGTGAAGCTCGGTGGCGACGGTGTGCTCGTGGCGACGGCGGACGGTGGGCGTGAGCGCGTCGCGCCGTTCCCAGTGCAGGCGGTGTGTGGCCTGGGGGCGGGCGACGCCTTCGGTGGCGCGTTCTGCCACGGCCTGCTGACGGGCCTTCCGCCGGCCGAGTGTGCGCGCCTCGGCAACGCCGCCGGAGCGATCGTCGCCGGCCGCTTGATGTGCGCCGACGATATGCCGACGCTCGCTGACCTTGACGCCCTGCTCGCCGACCGCCCCGGGTAGGCAGACCGCCGCAATCTGTAGCCCAGAGTGGTCGCAACCTGTATCCCAAACGGACCGGAATGTGTAGCCCGAAGCAGCTGCAATGTGTAGTCTAGTGGGGTGGTTGTGTATCGTCCCCGTGTCGTCGATGCCTTGCTGGCCGATCGGCTTGCATCAGCGGGAGCAGTGCTGATCGAAGGCGCGAAGGCGTGCGGGAAGACGCTCACAGCCGAACAGCAGGCCGCAAGCCGCGTCTACCTCGACACTGACGACCAGGCACGCGCTGCGATGGGTGTGGACCCGACCCTCGTGCTGTCCGGTGACCCACCCCAGCTCGTCGACGAGTGGCAGCTCGACGCCACTCGCGTATGGAACCACGTCCGCGCCGAGGTGGACCGCCGCCAAGGCACCGGGCTGTACATCCTCACCGGTTCCGCCACCCCGCCCGACGACTCCCGCCGTCACAGCGGCGCCGGTCGCTTCGCCCGCCTGACGATGCGACCAATGAGCCTGTTCGAATCGGGCGACTCGACCGGTGAGATGTCGTTGGCGGCGCTGCTCGATGGACACCGGCCGACCGCTAAACCGACCGAGGTGACCGTGCCCCGCTACGCCGAGCTGGTCGTTCGTGGAGGTTGGCCGCTGAACCTCACGAGAGCGGTCACCGCTGCGGCGCGGGCGAACATCGACTACGTCACCACGATCACCCAGGTAGACCTGCCCAACATCGACCCGGCCCGGCGTCATCCCCGCCTTGCGCTGCGGGTCCTGCAGTCGCTCGCCCGCAACATCGGGATGGACTACCTCGTCACCCGCGTCGCGCGGGACGCGAGCACCGACGACTCTGACATCGCACGGTCGACGGTCTACGACTACCTGGCACCTCTGGAGCGGCTGATGGTGCTCGAACCGTTGGAGGCATGGTCGTCACATCTCCGTTCGCGGGCCCGGTTGCGCACCTCGCCGAGGGTGCAGTTCTGCGACCCGTCGGTTGCGGTCGCTGCGCTGCGCACCGGACCGCACCAGCTGCTCGCCGACCTGAACTACTTCGGATACCTGTTCGAAGCGCTCGTCGTGCGTGACCTGCGAGTGTTCGCCGACGTCGTGGACGGCACCGTGCAGCACTACCGGGACTCCGACGATCTGGAGATCGACGCGGTCGTCACCGCCGGCGACGGACGCTGGGCGGCGTTCGAGGTGAAGCTCGGCCAAGCAGAAATCGAAACGGCTGCTGCCAACCTGCTCACCTTCGCCCGAAAGGTCGACACGGCCAAGGTCGGCGAACCGGCGACGCTCGCCGTCGTCACCGCCACCGGATACGGCTACACCCGACCTGACGGCGTCGTCGTCATCCCCGCCGCCACCTTTGGCCCCTGACCGTCGGACACACCAGGGCAGCACCGTTGGTGATCTCGATCGCCGAGCCCAACCGTAGTTACCGCCTCCGCCGACACTCGGAGTTCCGGCGCCGACGGCGACGTCGAACATGGGCGCTGAGGAAGAGATCGCGTCGTTGCGTGCGACTATCGCAAGCCTCGAGAAGCTCGCGGTCGACGCGCCCGAGGTGTTCGTGGCGTACTACGCCTGCGACGCCATCGCGCCCACCGCGACTACCCGCTCGGCTTCACGACGGCCGCGCAGGCTGCCACCTATCCCGTTCACGTCCACTCGCTCGGCCCGATGCTCACCCTGCAAGGCGCCATAGCCCACAGCGACATGCCGGTCGAGAGTGGGCCCACGAAGTACCTCCCGCATTCGCACAAGCTGCATTCGGGCTACGTGGCCTGGCACCAGCACTCCGTGCGTGACCGGTTCGAGGAGCGGTTCGTGCAGCTGCCGCTCGACGCCGGCGACGCCGTCTTCTTCAACCCGGCCGTGTTCCACGCCGCCGGCTCGAACCGAACCGGCGACGTGATGCGCCTTGCCAACCTGCTGCAGATCGTCAGCCCGTTCGTGAAGGCGATGGAGAGCATCGACCACACACGGATGGTCCGCGCTGTGTACCCAGCGCTGCTGGCCCTGTCGTCGCAAGGCTCTCGCCGCAACTGCTGGCTAACGCGATCACCGCGGCGGCCGACGGCTACCCGTTTCCTACCAACCTCGACCGCGACATCCCCACCGACGGCCGGGCCGCCGAGTCACAAGCCGAGCTCGTCATGCGTGCCGTGCGATCCCCGAATCTCGGCGTGCGGGGCCAGCAACCCCTCGAGAACCAGTCACGACGCGTCTACGTTTCCGACCATGACAGATCTGGCGACAGCTGCTCTTGCGTTCGTCGAGACGGCCCACCGCATCGTGTGGTGCACCGTGGCGACGATCGACACCGTTGGCAAGCCGGCCACACGCGTCCTGCATCCCATCTGGGAGTGGGACGGAACGTCGCTCACCGGCTGGGTCCTCACGAGCCCGCAGTCGCTCAAGGCGAAGCACCTCGCCGTCACTCCCGATATTTCGCTCACCTACTGGGCACCGACGCAGGACGTCGCCACCGCCGAATGCGCCACCGAATGGACGAACGACGCCGCATCCAAGCGCGCCGGGTGGGACCGCTTCGCCAACGGGCCAGCACCCGTCGGCTACAACCCAACGCTCATTCCCGCATGGACGTCACCGGAGGTCGAGACGTTCGGCGTGCTGCGGCTACGACCCACCGCCCTACGCGTCTTCCCCGGATCGCTGCTCCTGACCGGCACCGGCCAGGTCCTCACGTGGCACGCATGACGTACTTGCGAGCGGTCGGGCGTTTCAGCGCTTCTGGTGCGTCCTAGCGAGCGATGGCACGGGCTTGCCGATCAGGGCTGCGGGGTGTCGGCGGCCGAGGGCATCGGGGGGTCGCCGGCGCCCTGCACCGACTGGTCGATGTCGATGCAGTTGCCGGTCATCAGGCCAGAGTCGTCGGACAGGCACAGCGCCACGACGTTCGCGACCTCCCACGGCTTCACCAGGCGGCCCATCGGCCGACCGGCCTCGGCGGCCTCGAGCCAGTTCTCCGGCGCCCCGTCGAAGGTGACCTGCGTGCGGTGCTCCGACTCGGTGTCCATCCACCCGGGGTTCACCTGGTTCACCCGGATGCCGTGGCGCATCAGGCCGAACGCCAGGTTCTTGGTCATGATCGTGAGCGCGCCCTTCGACATCGCGTACGAGGTGAGCTTCGTCTGCCCACCGTGCCCCGTGGTCGAGCCGATGTTCACGATCGAACCCTTCGCACCGGCGGCGATCATCGCCCGGACCGCGGCCTGGATGAGGAAGTACGGGCCCTTCACGTTGATCGTCATCTGCTGGTCGAAGTGCTCGGGCGTGTCCTGGAAGATGGTCGCCCGGCTGGTGGCGGCGGCGACGTTCACGACGTTGTTCACGACGCCGAAGCGGGCGAGACACGCGTCGACGATCGCCTTTGGAGCACCCGGGTCGGCGATGTCAGCCTGGACGAAGATCGTCGGGGTCCCGGCGGCGGTCAGCTCGGCGGCCACCGCCTCGCCCCGCCCGGTCGAGCGGCCGGTGAGCACGAGGCCGGTGGCCCCCTGCGTGACGAGCTTGCGGGCGACGGCCTCGCCGAGGCCCTGCGTGCCACCGTTGATGATCGTGACGGCCATGGGCGTGCCCCTCCCGGTTCCGGGCGTGCCAGGGTTGCGTCCGTGGAACACGCCCGCCGGACCGACCTTGACACCGCGCCGGACGGTCCGGCAATCTGCACGTTAGAGCGCTCTACCTTTCGGCGCCAGGGACCCGGGTCACGGGAAGCAAGGGGAAGTTCACGCTCATGGCGTCGACCGACGTGCCGCTGACCGACGTGCCATTGACCGACGTGGCCTATGCCGACCTCGTCGACGCCCGGGTGCACGAGCCCGAGCGCATCGCGCGGGCGTACGCAAGCCGCCGCCGCCGTGAGACGTTGACCCGCGACGGCATGCTGTTCATCGTCGCGGCCGACCACACGGCGCGCGGCATGGTGGCGCTCGGATCGAACCGGCTGGCGATGGCCAACCGGCGCCAGACGCTCGATGGGCTGCTCACGGCGCTCGCCGCCCCGCGCGTCGACGGCGTGCTCGCCAGCGCCGACATCATGGACGACCTCGCCCTGCTCGGCGCTCTCGACGACCGCGTCGCTGTCGGCACGATGAACCGCGGCGGGCTCGCCGGCGTGCGCTGGACGCTGGACGACCGCTTCACCGCCTACGACACGCGCCACCTGGTGGCGAGCAACCTCGACGCCGGCAAGATGCTGCTGCGCATCGACGACAACGATGCCGCCTGCGCGCCGACGCTCGAAGCCTGCGCCCACGCGGTGCAGGAGCTCGCCGACCACAAGATGCTGGCGATGGTCGAACCGATCCCGTACACCACCGACGGCAACGGTGCCGCGGTGTGGGACCACGACCCCGACAAGCTCCTGCGCGCGGTCGGCGTCTCGGCCGGGCTCGCGGCGTCGTCGGCCTACACGTGGTTGAAGATCCAGGCGACCGACGACATCGCCACCGTCGCGGCGATGACCACGCAGCCGCTGCTGCTTCTCGGCGGCGCACCCGGCCCCGACCCGGCGGCGACGTTCGCGCTGTGGGAGCGCTGCCTCGCTCAACCGTCGGTGAAGGGGCTGGTGATCGGGCGCAGTCTGCTGTACCCGCCCGATGGCGACGTTGCCGGCGCAGTGGCGACCGCGGCACGTCTGGTGGAGCAGGCGGCGGCGAGCCGACGATGACCACCGGTCTGCTGCACCGCCCGGCAGGCACGTTGGCGACGAGGGATGCCGATGCGCACCTCACGCCCGACGATGCCGGATGGGCGTACTCGGGACTCGACGTGATCACCCTCGCTGCCGGGGCATCGCGCCCCCTCGTCACGGGCGGCGCGGAGTTCGCGGTGCTGCCGTTGTCCGGCAGCGTGATCGTCGAGGTCGGTGCGCACCGCTACGTGCTCGAGGGGCGCGACTCGGTGTTCACGCGCGTCACCGACTGGGCGTACCTGCCGATCGATACCGACGCCCGGCTGTCGACCATGACCGGTTGCGAGATCGCCCTGCCGTCGGCCCGGGCGACGCGGCGCTTCGACCCGGCGTGGATGCCGGCCGCGTCGGTGTCGATCGAGATCCGCGGCGCCGGCCCCGCGACGCGCCAGGTCAACAACTTCATGTCACCTGAGGTCTTCGACGGGGCCGACAAGCTGATGTGCGTCGAGCTGCTCACGCCCGACGGCAATTGGTCGTCGTACCCGCCGCATCGTCACGACGGGCTCGACGTGGGCGACGGCAGCACGTGCGTCGTGAACAACGAGGAGATCTACTTCTTCCGCATCGGGCGGACCGGTCGCCGTGCGCCGAGCGCCGAAGGGTTCGGCATGCACCGCACGTACACGGTGGATGGCGACATCGACGCCAACGTGGTGGTGCGCGACGGCGACGTGTTCCTGGTGCCGCGTGGTTACCACGGACCGTGCATCGCCGCGCCGGGCTATCCGATGTACTACCTCAACGTGCTCGCCGGCCCCGGTGGCGAGCGCAGCATGGCCTTCTGCGACGACCCCACGCATCACTGGGTCCGCGACGCATGGGCGACCATGGCCACCGACCCCCGGGTGCCGATGACCGGCATCGACGAACCACAGCCCGACCGACCGGACGACCGACCAAAGGATCGCGTGTGAGCACCCGCAAGCAGATCGGCGTCGGCGTCGTGGGGTTCGGCTGGATGGGCATGGCTCACAGCCGCTCCATGCGCAAGATCCCGATGCACTTCCCCGAGCGTGGGTTCGACCCGCGCCTGGTGATCATCTCCGACACCGTGCCGGCGCGCACGACCGATGCGGTGGAGTCGTTCGGCTTCGCCGAATCGACGGCCAACTGGCCCGACGTCGTCGCCCATCCCGATGTCGACGTCGTCGTGGTCACCGCGCCGAACATGCTCCACCTACCGATCGTCGAGGCGGCCACCGCCGCCGGCAAGCACGTGCTGTGCGAGAAGCCGGTGGGCGGCACACCCGAGCAGACGGCGCGGGCCGAGCTGGCGGCGCGCAAGGCCGGCGTCGTCACCGGCGTCGGGTACAACTACCGCTGGGCACCGCTCGTGCAGTACGCCAAGCAGCTCATCTCGTCGGGGGCGCTCGGCGAGATCACGAACTACCGCGGGCGCTTCCTGTCGATGTACGGGAGCGACCCGATGGGCCTGCTCTCGTGGCGGTTCCTGGTCGACGAGGGCGGCTACGGCGTGTCCACCGACATCCTGTCCCACTCGGTCGACCTCGCCCACTTCCTGATCGGTCCGATCGACAAGGTGGTGGCGACCACCGAGACGTTCATCAAGCAGCGCCCGTTGCCGAAGGCCGGCGGCACGCACTACGACAAGGGCCAGCCGGGCGACCCGACGGGCGCCGTCACCAACGAGGACTACGTCGGCATGCTCTGCACGTTCGCCAACGGGGCGCGCGGGTGCTTCGAGACGAGCCGCAACATCATCGGCCCCGAGAGCCAGAACGCGTTCGAGGTGCACGGCACGAAGGGCGCCATCGCGTGGAACTTCGAGAAGATGAACGAGCTGCAGGTGTACTTGCCCCACGGCGACGAGCTGCACACCGGCTACACCACCGTCTTCGCCGGTGAGCGGTTCCCGTACCACGGCCACTTCGTGCCGGGCGCGGCGAACGGCATCGGGTTCGAGGAGCTCGTGGTGATCGAGGACTACGAGTTCCTGCGCTCCGTCCATGAGGGTCGTAGCCACGAGCCCGGATTCGCCGAGGCGCTCGCCTACGTGAGCGTGCAGGACGCGGTGCTGCGCAGCGCGGCGAGCGAGAAGTGGGAAGCGGTGCACTCGCTCCGCATCGAGAGCTGATAGGGGGAACCATGGAGACCATCCGCCTGACCACGGCCGAGGCCCTCGTCCGTTGGCTCGTCGCCCAGCGCACGATCCTGTCCGATGCCGGGCCGACCGGTGCTGGCGCGCCGGTCGACGCGCCGATGTTCCCCGGCGTGTACGCCATCTTCGGGCACGGCAACGTGACGTGTCTCGGCCTCGCGCTCGAAGCGGTGCGCGACGAGCTGCCGACGTGGCGCGGGCAGAACGAGCAGGGCATGGCCCTGGCCGCAGTCGCATATGCGAAGGCGGTGAACCGTCGCCAGATCATGGTGGCCAGCTCCTCGGTCGGCCCCGGTGCCACGAACATGGTGACCGCCGCCGGTGTGGCGATGGCCAACCGCCTGCCCGTGCTGCTGCTCGCTGGCGACACCTTCAACAGTCGCGGCCCCGACCCCGTGCTGCAGCAGGTGGAGCACTTCGGTTCGCCGTCCACCACCGTGAACGACGCGTTCCGTGCCGTGACGCGCTACTGGGATCGCATCACCAGCCCCGAGCAGATCCTGCAGGCGCTGCCGCAGGCGCTGGCGATGATGCTCGACCCGGCCGACTGTGGTCCGGCGTTCCTCGGCCTGCCGCAGGACGTGCAGGCCGAGGCCTACGACTTCCCGGTCCCCTTCTTCGAACGACGGGTGCACGTGCCGGTGCGCCCGCGGGCCGACCGGGCCCAGCTGGCGGCGGCTGCGGACGCGCTGCGCGACGCGGAGCGCCCGGTGATCATCTCGGGCGGTGGCGTGCGCTACTCCGGGGCCGAGGCGGCACTCGCGTCCTTTGCCGACGCCCACGGCATCCCGGTCGTCGAGACGGTGGCCGGCCGCACCACGCTGCTGCACTCGCATCCCAGTCTCGTCGGCCCCATCGGGGTCACCGGCAGCGCCCACGTGAACCGCGTCGTCGCCAGCGCCGACGTGGTGCTGGCGATCGGGACGCGGTTGCAGGACTTCACCACGAACTCCTGGACGTTGTTCACCGACGAAGACGTGCGCATCGTCGGCATCAACGCGGCGCGGTTCGACGCCCACAAGCACCTCGCCCTGCCGGTGGTCGGCGACGCGCTCGAATGCCTGGACGATCTCGACGCGCTCGTCGACGGGTACCTCGCCCCGACAACGTGGCTGGCGGCGGCGCAGGCCGAGAAGGCGGCGTTCGACGCTTACATCGACTCGATCCAGGCCCACGACGACACGACCACGCCGACGTACGCCCAGGTGGTCGGTGCCGTGCTGCGCCAGGCGACGCCGGCCGACTACGTGCTCGCCGCCGCGGGCGGCTTCCCGGGCGAGCTGAACAACGGTTGGCGCGGCCTAGCCGTCGACTCGTTCGATCTCGAGTACGGGTTCTCGTGCATGGGCTACGAGCTGTCGGGTGCCTGGGGGGCGCGCATGGCCCACCCTGCCGGCGACGTGTTTGCGTTCGTCGGTGACGGCTCGTACCTGATGATGAACAGCGACCTGTACTCAACTGTGCTCGCCGGCCACAAGGTGATCGCACTCGTATGCGACAACGGCGGGTTCGCCGTCATCGACCGGCTGCAGGTGAACCAGGGTGGCGAGAGCTTCAACAACCTGCTGCGCGACTGTCGCCTGGCCGACGGCATGGCCGACCCGGTCACGGTCGACTTCGCCGCCCACGCCGCGTCAATGGGCTGCCGGAGCGAGAAGGTGAAGACCATCACCGAACTGCAGGCCGCGCTCGTGCGCGCCCGCGCCGCCGACCGCAGCGCTGTGATCGTGATCGACGTCGACGCTCACGCGTGGACAGACGGCGGCGGCTTCTGGGAGGTGGGCGTTCCGGAGGTGTCCGACCGCCCGGCCGTCCAGGCCGCCCGCCAGGCGATGGACGACGGCAAGCAACAGCAACGAATGGGATGGTGAGTGTCGCGATGAGCGATGTCCGGGGGGATGTCCGCGTCGGTGTGCTGGGTTGCGGACGGATCGGGAAGATGCACGCCGAGCTGCTCGCCCGGCAGGTGCCAGGGGCTGCGGTGACCATGCTGTTCGACGTGTTCGCCGAGAGCGCGACGGCGGTCGGCGCCGAGCTCGGCGTACCGGTCGCGGCGACGGCGAAGGAGCTGATCGAGTCGGCCGACGTCGACGCGGTGGCGATCTGCACCTCGACCGACACCCACGTCGAGCTGATGGTCGCAGCCGCACGCGCCGGCAAGGCGATCTTCTGCGAGAAGCCGATCTCGCTCGACCTCGCCGCGGTGGACGCTGCGCTCGCCGTGGTGCACAGCGCCGGCGTGCCGATCCAGATCGGGTTCAACCG
>JAYUAM010000087.1:0-2504 GCA_043741295.1 Acidimicrobiia bacterium | reverse complement strand
CGTTCGATGTCGTGCTCCACGCCGCCGCGGTGAGCGACTACACGGTGACCGCGGTGACGATCGAAGGCGTGCGCCACGCGGCCCCGCTGTCGGGCAAGCTCGACTCGGCCAAGGGCCTGTCGGTCGAGCTGAGCCCGTCACCCAAGATCCTGCCGCGGCTGAAGACCTACGGCGTCGGCCGGCCGCTGCTCGTCGGCTTCAAGCTGACGAACGGGTCGTCGGTGGCCGAGCAACTCGCCGCGGTGCAGGCTCAGCTCGACGGCACCGACGTCGATCTGGTGGTCCACAACGACCTGACCGAGATCGACCACGGTGCCGGTCGGCACGTGAGCACCGTCTTCGACCGCGACGGCGTCGTCGGGCGGGGGACCACGAACGAGGAGCTGGCGGAGGTCCTGCTCGACGCCCTCGATCGTCGGATGTCCACCTCGTGAGCGTGTCGTCGACGGACCCGGGCGACCAGAGCGAGGCGGGCGACGACAGCGACCGGAGCGAGGCGGGCGACGATCCGACCGACGGCGCTACAGACGATCCGACCGATGGCGCGACGGGCGAGTCGGTGGCCGGAACCGGCTCGCCCGGAACGCCCGACGACGTCGCCGGGCCGACTCGGCAGTCGCCGACGGGCCGGCGGCGCCGGCACCGGCGCCGCCCACCGTGGTGGCTCGTCGGGCCCAGCGTTCTCGGGCTCGTGGCCGTGGCCGTGCTCGTCACGTATCACCCGACGCCCGCTCTCGCCGTGCGCGCCGGCGACATCGGGCGGGCCGTCGTCACCCTCGAGGCGAAGATCGGGCGTGGCCGGCGCTACACCGAGATCAACGCCACGCCGGATGGGGTGAACCTGTTCGTCGTCCAACCCGACGGGCAGGAGCAGGCCTGGTTCTACGCCGATGGGGCGCTGCATGGCCCCGGCAACGCTGCTGCGGCGCCGGCGACGGCCTTCGTCGTCGGCGACATCGATCTCGGGCTCGCCCCGAAGATCGCCCGCAGCGTGCTCGACCGGTTCCCCCGCGCCAAGCTCACCGGGTTCGCCCTGGTCGAGCAACAAGGTCATCTCGTCTGGAGCGCACGGTCGATGTCGTCGCGCGGTGGCACGGTCGAGGCGTTCTTCACCACCGACGGCCAGCTGCTCGGCGGCAGTCTCCGGTAGATTCCCGAACGTCCGCGCGCCCCGCTGGTACCGTCGTGGTCGAGATGGCTACGCCCCGAGCCCGCCGAACCAATCCCGTAGACCGCAACTCGTCGTCAGGTCGCGCCCTCCCTCCACCGCGCGCCACCGAGGCGCTCACGCCACCGCGGCCCGCGGCGCCGAGAGCGCGCCGCCCTGGCCCCGCCCCTGCCTCCCGAGCCGGCGCCGGCGCTACGGCCCGGTCGGCCGCGTCCGCCGGTGCGTCCGTGCGCAGCGTGGTGGCCGGACGCGAGGAAGACCTCGTCGGTGTCGGGCTGCTCGTCCTTGCGGTGCTCGTCACCCTCGGCGTGTACACGAAGGTCATCGGGCCGCTCGGTCACGGCTTCGATTGGGGGGCGGGCGCGCTGTTCGGTGTCGGGCGGTTCGTGCTGCCACCGCTACTCGTCCTGTGCGGTCTCGCGTTCATCATCGACCGTCGGTCGGCGAGCCGCGGGCGTCTCGTGCTCGGCGGGCTCCTCGCGGTCCTCGCCGTCCTCGGCCTGTTCCAGGTCGGGCGGGGTGCGGCGCACGGGTTCCACGTCGCCGACCTTCGGCGGGCCGGTGGTGTCCTCGGGCTTGCCGTCGGCCGTCCCCTCACGGCCTTCGCCGCCAAGGTCGGGGCCACGGTCATCCTGCTCGGCGTCATCCTCGTCTCGGTCGTGCTCATCACGCGCGCGTCGCTGCGCACGGTCGCGGCGTTGACGGCGAAGGGCGTGGCCGCCGGGGTTCGGCCGGCTCTCGGCGCGGCCCGCCGTGGCATGCGCGAGATGACGACACTCGCCAGCGAACGCCTCGGCCAGCGCGACGATGCCGACGATGGCTACGACAGCGACGACACGTCCGTGCTGGCGGTCACCGCCCAGTACCCCGCCGTCGAGAGCGGGCGGCCCGCGTTGTACGACGGCGCCTCCGACCTCGAGCAGGACACGACGACGGGTAAGCCGAAGCGGGGCCGCGGTGGCGGAGCGGGAGGCCCGCTTCCGGCGCCCGGCGAGGTGGCGACTGGGCCGGTCGGCCAACTCGCCATCGACCTCGGCCCTGGCGCGGCGAAGGGAATCTGGAGACTCCCGTCCGCCGATCTCCTGACGCGTACCGAGGCGCAGACGATCGACATGAAGGTGGTCAACCAACGGGGCCAGGCTCTGGTCGCCGCGCTCAACAGTCATGGCGTCGGCACCAAGCTGCTCGGCCAGACGGTGGGCCCAACGGTCACCCGCTACGAGCTCGAGCTGGAAGAGGGCGTCAAGGTCGCGCGGGTCACCAGCCTGAACAAGGACATCGCGTACGCCATGGCCGCAGCCGACGTCCGCATCCTCGCTCCGATCCCGGGCCGCAA
>JAYUAM010000086.1:0-2505 GCA_043741295.1 Acidimicrobiia bacterium | reverse complement strand
GGTGACGGCGGCCCGTCTACGCCTCGTGCCCGACCCGCCCGACCGCGTGCTCGTCGTCGCTGCGCTGCCCGACGTGACGACAGCGCTCCTGGTCGCCGCCCGGCTCCGGGTCGGGGTCGACGGCATCGACGCGCTGGAAGCGACGCTCGACGGGGGAGCGGACCTGGCGTGCGATCAGCTGGGCATCGCCCGACCGTTCGACCCGATGCCGCCCGTGCTGCTCCTGGCGGAGTGGGCCGGACGGGGGGCACCACCCGACACGCTGGTCGCGATCCTGGACGCGTGGCCGACCGTCGCCGCCGATGACGCCCGCGGCCGGGCCGCGCTCTGGGGACCGCGCGAGCGCATGGCCGAGGCCATCGCCCGCGTCGGCATCCCCCACAAGCTCGACGTCACGCTGCCGCTCGGCCGTCTTGCCGAGTTCACGACCGAGGTCGACCGGGCCGTCGCGTCGGCGTTCCCCGCGGCCCGGCTGTTCCTGTTCGGCCACCTCGGCGACGGCAACCTGCACGTGAACATCGTCGGCCCGGCACCCGACGACGAGCGGGTGGACGACGTCGTGCTCGACCTCGTCGCGGCGATGGAGGGCTCGATCAGCGCCGAGCACGGCGTCGGGCGCGCCAAGGCCCGACACCTCGGCCTCAACCGCTCGCCGGCCGAGCTCGCGGCGTTCGCGGCGATCAAGCGCGCTCTCGACCCGGCCGGCATCCTCAACCCGGGTGTGATCCTGCCCGTGGCGTGACACCCAGGCGTCAGCCCTCATCAGCGGTGCCGGCTCGTCGTGACGTCAACGACCGCGCCAGGTGCCGCGGCGTTCGAGCACGGCCTTCAGCACCGACGGCTTGTCGGTCATGATGCCCTCGACCCCGAGGTCGAAGAGGCGGTCCATCTCAGCGGCGTCGTCGATCGTCCAGCAGTGCACGGGCAGGCCGATGGCGTTGGCGAGGCGGATGCTGCGCCGTGTCGTGACCGGCATGAACCACTGCTTCACCGGGATCTGGTAGCAGGCGGCCCTTGTGCGGGCGATCGCGCGTCCAAGGGCGAGCGGGAGCCACGACCCGAGCACCAACCGGAAGGTGGCGAGCCGCCCCGTCGAGGTGCAGAGATCGGGTCCGAGCGCAGCATGGGCCGTGTCGATGCGCTCGCCGTGGAACGAGCCGACGCACACCCGGCCGGTGGCGCCGTGTTTGCGGATCAGCTCGATGAGCGGCGCCACCACCTCGTCGGTCTTCGGTTCGATGTTCACGAAGAGGTCGGGCCAGCGGGCGAGCACGTCCTCGAACCGCGGGGGTGCCTCGTCTGTGCCCTTGACCACGCAGCGGGACACCTCGTCCCAGGTGTGCGAGAGCGCTGGGCCGGTGAGCGTCGTCGTGCGGTCGAGCGTGGCGTCGTGCAGGTGGAACACGACGCCGTCGCTCGTGACGACGACATCGGTCTCCAGGTGCGTGTACCCGAGCTCGTCGATGGCGTAGGTGTAGGCGACCCAGGAGTTCTCCGGCCGCTCCTTGCCCCCACCCTGATGGGCGTAGGCGATCGGTGGAGGACCGGCGAGGAAGGGGAACCGACCCGAGCTGCTCCTGGGTGCCATGAGGGCAAGTATCGTCCAGCCCATGGCCAACGACGTCCATCCGCTACCACTCGCCGGCGAGCGTTACGCCGGCGCCGGCCCCGTCATCGAGGTCCGCTCGCCGTACGACGACTCGCTCGTCGCCACCGTGCCGTCGTGCACGGCGGCCGACGTCGAGCGGGCCGTCGCCGTCGCCCGCGCCGCGCACGAGCGCGGTGCGTTGCCGGCGTGGAAGCGGGCCGAGATCCTCGACCGCGCCGCCGCCCGGCTCTCCGAGCGCGTCGAGGAGTTCGCGCGCATCATCGCCGCCGAAGCGGCGAAGCCGATCAAGACGGCGCGGGTCGAGGCCCAGCGGGCCGTTGGCACCTTCAGCTTCTCGGCTGCCGAGGCCCGCAAGCTCGCCGGCGAGATGATCCCGCTCGATGCCAACGCGCCGGGCGAGGGCAAGATCGGGTTCACGCTGCGCCTGCCGATCGGTGTCGTCGGCGCGATCTCGCCGTTCAACTTCCCGCTCAACCTTGTGGTCCACAAGGTGGCGCCGGCCATCGCCGCCGGCTGCCCCGTGGTGCTCAAGCCGGCGAGCCAGACGCCGATCTCGGCGATCGTCCTGGCCGAGATGCTCATCGACGAGTGCGGTCTCCCGGCGGACCAACTGCAGGTCGTCACCGGCGGCGGTGGCACGGTCGGCAACGCCATCGTCGACCATCCGGACATCGCCATGATCACGTTCACCGGCTCGCCCGAGGTGGGCTGGGGCATCCGCTCGCGTGCGCCGCGCAAGCGGGTGGGCCTCGAGCTTGGGAACAACGCGCCGGTCATCATCGAGCCCGACGGCGACTGGAGGACCGCGGCGGCCAAGATCAAGATGGCCGGGTACAGCCACGCCGGGCAGAGCTGCATCTCGACGCAGCGCGTGTACGTCCATCGCTCGATCGCCG
>JAYUAM010000085.1:0-2510 GCA_043741295.1 Acidimicrobiia bacterium | reverse complement strand
AGATCGAGACCGAGTGGATCACCCTGCGCGACGGCCGCCGGCTCGCCGTGCGCCTCTTCCTCCCGAAGACCGCGCACGCCACGCCCGTCCCCGTCGTGCTCGAGTACATCCCCTACCGCCGGCGTGACGGCACCCGACTCGGCGACGAGGGGATGCACCGGTGGTTCGCGGCGAACGGGTACGCCTGCGCGCGCGTCGACATCGCCGGCATGGGCGATTCCGACGGGCTCGTCGAGGACGAGTACGCGCTCCGCGAGCAGGACGACGCGCTCGAGGTCGTCGCCTGGCTCGCGGCCCAACCGTGGTCGAGCGGCGCGGTGGGGATCATCGGCATCTCGTGGGGCGGGTTCAACGGCCTGCAGATCGCCGCCCGGCGCCCGCCCGCGCTGAAGGCCGTGATCTCGCTGTGCTCCACCGTCGATCGCTACCACGGCGACGTCCACTTCACCGGCGGGTGCCTAAACGAGGAGAACCTCGAATGGGGCGGCTACTTCTTCACGATGAACGGCTTCCCGCCCGACCCGGCGATCGTCGGGGAGGATCGGTGGCGTGAGCTGTGGCGTCACCGCGTCGAGGGCCCCGTGCTCACCGAGCCGCTCCACCTCGCCGGCCGTCCGTACGCCCGGCTGCGCGTGTCGGCCGACGGGCCCGACGCGCTCGTCGCCGTACGGCTGTGCGCCGTGCACCCCGACGGCCGCTCCGAGCGGTTGAGCTACGGCGTGCTCAACCTGACACACCATCGCAGCCACGCCGCGCCCGAAGCGCTGGTGCCGGGCGAGACGTACGACGTGGAGGTCGAGCTGAAGGGCATCGCCCAGACGGTGCCGCCCGGCCACCACCTGCGCGTGGCGATCTCCACCAGCCACTGGCCGATGATCTGGCCCTCGCCGCGCGCCGCCACCGTCACCGTTCACGAGGACGCGTCGATGATCGACCTGCCGGTGCACGCCACCGTGGAACCGCTCGCCGTCGATGTCTTCGGCCCGCCTGAGGATGCCCGCACCGGGCCCGTCACCGTCGTGCGTCCCGGCTCCGAGACGCGCCACATCGTCTACGACCTCGGCGAGCGCCGCACCGACGTGATCGCTTCGCGCGACGACGGCGTGTACTTGCTCGATGACATCGGCACCGAGCAGTCGTTCACGCGCGTGCGCACCGTGTCAGTGGTCGACGACGAGCCTCTGAGCGCCCGCGCCACCGTGGCGTGCCGCGCCACCTACCGCCGCGGCGACTGGGACGTGCGCGTGGAGACCGACCTCACGATGACCTGCGACGAAGATACGTTCCGGATCGACGCCCGCCTCGCCACGTTCGAGCGCGGCGAGGTGTTCGTCGAACGGCAGTTCGAGCGCGTGATACGGAGGGACCATGTCTGACATCACGGCCGACGCGACAAGCGACATCAGCGCGCACGGAGCGATCGAGGCGATCGTCGATCTCGACACCTACCCGTTGCACGAGCCCGACTCCGACGGCTACCGCTCGCTCGTGGACCGGTGCCGGGCGGAGTGGCAGGCCGACGACCGTGCTGCTTCAGCGACCTAACGGCGGCGGGCTGTTCGAGTACCGCACCGACCTGCGCAGCGACGACGACCCGAACTATGACGGGGTCGCGGTGCTCGTGGCCGGCGATGACCCGCTCGTGCGCCGGCATCCGGCCGAGCCCGGCACGCTGACGGTGTTCGGCGGGCGCAACACCGCCCACCGGGTCACGCCGGCCGAGGGCGAGCGCGACCGCCTCGTCGCCGTGTTCTGCTACTACGACCGTCCGGGCGTCGCCTTCACGGACGAGGAGCGCATCGGGTTCTACGGCCGGGCCTGAGCGGGCGCGCCGGTCGCGGTCCGCATCGGTGTCCCCACCGGGGTGCGGGCGCCGCCATCGGCGATCGCCCGGTTCACGGCGAAGGCCACGGCGAACACCGTGACTCCGGCGGCGATGATCACCGCACCGATGGCATGGATCGACGGCGAGACGCGGCGTTGCACGGCCGAGAAGATGTAGATCGGCACGGTCGTGTCCTTTGGGCCGCGCAGGGCGAGCGAGAGGGCGACGTCGTCGAACGAGAACGCCATCGTCAGCAGACCGGACGACACGACCGCCGGTCGAAGATCGGGCAGCACGATCTTGCGCAGCACCCGTGAGCGTGACGCCCCGAGGTCCATCGCCGCCTCTTCGATCGTCGGGTCGGCGCCCGACGCCCGCGCCCCGACGATGAGCAGCACATAGGCCGACAGGTAGGCGATGTGCGCCACCAACATCGGGCGGAAGCCGAACGCGACGCCGGCCACCGGCAGCGCGGCACCGAGCCCGGTGGCGATGATGATCTCGGGTGTGGCGACTCGCACCGTGGCGAGCAGGGCGTTCACCCGGCGCAGCCAGCGCGAGTGGCGGGCGGCGACGGCGGCTGCGGTACCGACCGCCACCGCCACCGCCACCGCTACGAGCGCAGACGAGACGGCGAGCCGCACGCTGACGCTCAGCGCACGACGCAGGGCCGGGTCGGCGAACG
>JAYUAM010000084.1:0-2512 GCA_043741295.1 Acidimicrobiia bacterium | reverse complement strand
GCACGGATGCGGTTGAGTCGCGAGGCGACGGTGCCTACCGGGATGCCGAGGGCGTCGGCGGCTTCGCGATAGGACACCCGCTCCCAGGCGACGAGGGTGAACAGGTCGCGGTCGGCGGCCGGAAGGGCGGCGACCGCTTCGAGCAGCTGCGGCAGCCGTCGCTGCGCGTCGAGACGTTGCTCGGAGGATGCATGGGCGTCGTCCCCGTCGCCGACGGGTAGTCGCGCGAGCGCGGCGAGGCGACGGCTCTCGGACCGCCAGTAGCGACGGATGTGGTTGGCGGCGATACCCAGGAGCCACGATCGCGACGAACCGCGCGACGGGTCGAACGACCCGGCCGACTCGACGGCGACGCGAAACGTGTCGGCCGTTACGTCCTGGGCGAGGTCGCGCCCGATCCGTCGAGCGGCGAAGGCGAACACGGCCCGCGCGTGCTCGTCGAACATCGCCCCGACGGCGCCCGCGGTCGGGGCGCGTCCGGTCACGGCAACATCGGACGAGCGGTCGACGTCCGGTGTCGTCGAGGCTGTCCAGTGCTGCACCACACCAACTATTGCCCGCGGGGCCACGCTGCTTCACGGGAACCCGGCGCTTCGCCACGGAGACGCACCGGTCGGTGCGGGTGGTTGACTGGTCGGGTGCCCGAGATCGCCACGCGCCCGGTCGAGGTCTTCCCCGACCTCGAGGAGACCACCCAGACCGGCGAGCCCGCCGTCGCCCACATCGTGAAGACCGAGCCCGGCGAGAGCGCGGCAGCCAAGGTGTTGGAGGCGCGCATCTACGGCTCGCCCCTTGAGGCGCTCTGCGGTCACGTGTGGGTGCCGAGCCGCGACCCGAAGTCGCTCCCGTTGTGCGAGACGTGCAAGGACATCTACGAGACCTACCGCGCCTTCAACGACGGGTTGAACGAGCGCCCCGACGAATAGACCGGTGCGCGGCGGAACCGTCGCGCACCCTCCCGGTACGCTTCGCCCTGCTTCCCCGGCAACCGAACAACACCGTCGGAGGAAGTCGTGTCATGCCGTCTACCCTGTCGTCCATGGACGTGGTCACCGAGCCGCTCACGTTGGACGAGTTCTTCGCCCTGCCGTACGAGCTCATCGAGCTGGTCGAGGGCCAGCCGGTCGTCATGAACGCCGCCGCCGGTCCCCACCAAGTGGCGTCTGGCCGCTTGTACCTCATGCTCGTCGCCGGCTGTCCGGCGGGGTACGAAGTGGTCAGCTCGCCGATCGACTGGGTGCTGTGGGGCGACCCGCGCGCCACCGTGCGCCAGCCCGATCTCGTCGTCGCCGGTCTTGACCAGCTGCGCCAGAAGCGGCTGACCGAACCGCCGTTGCTCGCCGTCGAGATCGTGTCGGACAGCTCGGTCGAACGTGACGCCGTGGCCAAGCGACGCGACTACGCCCGGGCCGGCTGCCCGCACTACTGGCTCGTACTCCCGGCCCGCACCGAGGTCGTGCGGCTGCGGCTCGACGGCGACGCCTACGTCGAGGTCGGCCGCATCGTCGGCGAGACCGCCACGATCGACGATCCCTACCCGATCACCGTCGACCCCCGGCGCCTCACGTTCTGATGCGCAGGTGGTCCAACGGCATGCCCGAGGGTCGTAGCCTTTGACCGTGACGGACCTCCCTGACTCGATCGTTGTCGGGTCCTGGCAGCGTGATTTCAAGATCATCGGTGACGAGTTGCGGCAACTATCCCTGCGCAGGACCGTCTTCGACCGACTCGACGCCGAGATCGTCCGAACGACGAACGAGGCCGTCGCGGGCCTGGCGCTGGATCAGTTTCTCCGTCCGATCTACGCGGAGGCTCAAGCAGCGCTCATCCGCCGGTTGGTCGACCGTGACGAGCGCTCCGTCAGCCTGCGCAATCTCCTCACCGACATGATGAGGCATCACGAGGTTCTGACCAGAGAGCGACACGTACGTGAGATGCACCAACGCTGGATCGACTCAGGATTCGTCGGCGGAACCGACGCTGCTGCCCATGAGTCGTTCAACGCGTTTGCCGGCAAAGATCAACCGTTCGTTCCGAGAGGGCAACTCCAGACACTGGTCGACCAGATTGTCGCCGACATGCGGGTCGTGACTACACACGTCAACAAGTTCGTCGCCCACCGCGATCGCGTACAACCGGCGTCGATGAACTGGGGGCAGCTCAACGGCGCACTCGATCGTGTCAGTGAGCACTACTCGACCGTGGGGCTCATGCTGTTCCCCGGGTTGGACGACAACGGCGACTTGTTGATCGATGGGCTCGATTGGCCGGCAGCCTTCCGCGATCTGTTCGTCACGTGACAGATCGCTTCCGGCGATGCCGCCGGGTTCGATCGGCTCGGTAGTGATGGTGCGCTCGCCTCGCGTTCGATGGGGACTCAGGACGACGTCGCCCTGGGCGACGAGCATCACGATCAATGGAAGTCGCGGCTGGGCACGCTGGCGGCCACGGTCAACGGGGCGAGGTGCTCGGCGATGATGTTCACGACGCCTTCGGGGCTGCGTTCCAGGCG
>JAYUAM010000083.1:0-2514 GCA_043741295.1 Acidimicrobiia bacterium | reverse complement strand
GGCGAGAGGAAGCGCTCGAACAGCAGGCCGAGGCCGACCGCATCGGCCTTGGTGATGCCGAGGGCGTAGCAGACCGCGCTGTTCGCCGCGCTCCCCCGCCCCTGGCAGAAGATGTCGGCGCGCCGACAGAACTCGACGATGTCCCACACCACCAGGAAGTAGCCGGGGAAGCCGAGCTGCTCGATGACACCGAGCTCGTGGTCGATGACCCGCCAGGCGTCGGGACGCTGGGCGCGGGTGCCGTAGCGACGCATCGCACCCTCAGCCACGAGGTGACGCAGGTAGCCCATCTCGTCGAGCGGCTCACCCGACGGGCCGGGCGGGCACGGGAACGGCGGCAGCGACGGGGCGACGAGCTTGAGGTCGAACGCCAGCTGACGACCGAGCGCGGCGGCCGCTTCGACGGCGCCCGGGTAGCGGGCGAAGCGGCGCGCCATCTCGGCCCCCGAGCGCAGGTGGGCGCCGGCGTTGGCCGGCAGCCACGCGTCGAGCTCGTCGAGGCTGCGGCGGGCGCGGATCGCCGCCATCGCGGTGGCCAGCGGCCGCGCCGCCGGCGTGGCGTAGTGGACGTTGGAGGTGCACACGATCGGCAGGTCGTGGCGGGCGGCGAGCTCGGCGAGGGCGTCGTTGCGATGGCTGTCGAGCGGGTCGCCGTGGTCCCACAGCTCGACCGCCACCCGGTCACGGCCGAACAGGGCGATGAGGCGGCGCAGCTCGCGGGCGGCGGCACCCGGCCCGTCAGCCATCAGCGCGGCGGGCACGGTGCCCTTGCGGCACCCGGTGAGCACGTGCATGTGGCCGGCCGTCTCGGCGGCGAGCGCGTCGAGGTCGAACTGCGGCGCGCCCTTCTCGCCCGCCAGCTGCCCGTGGCTGATCGCCGTCGCCAGGCGCGCGTACCCCGTCGGCCCGTCGGCGAGCAGGAGCACGTGCTGCCCCGCCGGGTCGGCCTGCCCCGGCACGAAGCCTGCGGCCGACTCGCGCTGCCGGCCGGCGGCCGGCCCGCGCCTCTCGCGTTTTGGCGTCACCAGCGGCTGCTCTACGTGCACTGGTGACGCCAGAATCGCCGTGGAGCGCTGGCCGGCGCCGCGAGCACCAGCAAGCAACGTCAGCTCGGTACCGAACACCGTGGGGAGACCGACGGCGCGAGCGGCCTCGGCGAAGCGCACGACGCCGTAGAACCCGTCGTGGTCGGTGACGGCGAGGGCCTCGAGCCCGAGTCGGGCCGCTTCCTCGGCCAGCGCCTCCGGGTGTGACGCGCCGTCGAGGAAACTGAAGCACGAGTGGCAGTGCAGCTCGGCATAGGGAACGGTCGACCGAGCCGCCCCCGCTGACGGTCCACCACCGAGGTCGGCCGGTGCCTGGTACGGCTGGCGTCGCCGGCCCCAGGCCGGCCCATCGCCCCCGGCGTTCCAACTCGGCGACCCGGGAGCCCGCCCATCTCGCCCTCGCACCTCCTCCCAGTAGGGCCGCACAGGGTCGGACCGATCGACGACCCCGACGTCGACCTCGACATCGACATCGACATCGGGGTCGCCGGCAACGGACGCGTCATCGGCGGCGGGTCGGTCGGTGGAGGGCCGCTCCCCCGGACCACGGCCCGGGCCCTTCTCCCAGGCCTCGGCGAGCGACTCGCCCTGCCGGGGGCGACGCCGGTCGGACAGGGCGCGCTCGATCTCCCGCCACGGCACGCCGGGGTTGTTGAAGCCCATGCTACGAACATATGTTCGTTCGGCGGATGGATGCAAGGGCGGATCGGGCGCGCCGACCGGCCGGCACGCCGATAGCGTCGACGCCATGAGCGACTTCAACACGAAGGTCATCGACGAGTTCCGCGCCAACGGCGGCAAGGTGGCGATGTTCGGGGACGCGCCGGTCGTCATCCTCCATACCGTCGGCGCCCGCAGCGGTCAGGCGCGGGAGATCCCGCTCGTAGCCCTGCTCGAAGGCGATGCGACCTACGTCTTCGCGTCGAAGGCTGGGGCCACGACCAACCCGGACTGGTACCACAACCTCAAGGCCAACCCTGAGATCCAGGTCGAGTTCGGCGCCGAGACGTTCCGGGCCCGGGTCACCGAACTTCCGACGGCGGTCGGCCAGGAGAAGATCGCCGCCCAGGCCGTGCATATGCCCCAGTTCGGCGAGTACGTCACGAGCGCCGCACCGCGCCTGATCCCAGCGTTCTCGATCGAACGCCTCTGACAAAACCGAGCTCGGCCGGCTGACTGTCCGTCCAGGTCAGCAGTCGATGAGGTCGACGGCACGATGGTCGACGTCGAGCAGCCGGGCGAGGTCACCCCGGTCGCTCGTGAGGATCCGATCGCCGACCGCCGCCAGACCGACGACGGTCGCGTCGGTGACATCGGCGGTCGCCGACGCGCCGAGCAGGATCCCGGCCCGACGTCCCGCCGCTTCGTCGACCGGCCGGACATCGACGCTCTGCAGGAACCTAGCGAGCAACGCCTGGCGACCGCGCTCGTCGCGCCACACCTGGGCGACGACGTTGGCGTTCGTCAC
>JAYUAM010000082.1:0-5986 GCA_043741295.1 Acidimicrobiia bacterium | reverse complement strand
GGCGTCCTTGATGTCACCGTGATCCACTCCGAGTTCGTCGAGGCGCCTGGTCCACGTCTCGAGCTCGCCGCGATCGGCGCAACCGAAGGCGACGTGGTCGAGCCCGATCTTGAGCTCGCTGAACCGTCCACCACCGGTTGGCGTACGGTGTTGATGCAGACCGACGAGCGTGCCATTGCCGAGCACGAACACCGTGTGGTGCATCTCGGGGTCGGTGTCCTCATCGAGCACCGGTTCCGCGTCGAACAGAGCCTGGTACCACGGTACGCTCACCGCCAGGTCGCTGACGGTCAACGCCACGTGGGTGAGCGGGGGAAATGCTGTCATGTTTTTTCCTGTTCTCTTGGGGATGCGGGCCCGGGGCGGGTCACGGCGAGGCAACCTCGCCGAGTCCCGTTCTGTCACAGGTTGTGCAGACCAGTATCGCGGCGTGGCGGTCGCCTGACCATGACCGCGACACCCCGCATACTGACCGCGAGACCGTGGTCGGGCCGGTGAGCGCAACCAGGTCGGCTGCGTCGACGCTCTCGGCGGATCACGGATGGATCGCCGCGCTGAACGACCCAGTGCTCGCTCCCGCGTTGTCGCTCCTGCACCGCGAACCCGATCGCAAGTGGACGGTCGCCGAGCTGGCGTCGGGCGTCGCCGTCTCGCGTTCCCTGCTCGACGCGCGCTTTCGTCGCGTCCTCGGCCGGTCACCGATCCGCTACCTCACCGAGTGGCGGATGCACCTCGCCGAGCAGCTCCTCGCCACGACCGGGACCGGCGTCGCCGTCGTCGCTCGACGCGTGGGCTACGAGTCGGCGGAGGCGTTCAGCCGGGCCTTCAAACGAGCACGGGGCATCTCGCCCAGCCACTGGCGCGCCCGGCGCCCACGCGACGACGACGCGTGAGCCGAACCCCGAGGGGACCGGCCGACGCGTAGCGCGGGTACGTTGGCGCGGTGGTCAACATCGACGACGTGATCGTGATCGTCAGTGAGCTGCCCGACGTGACCGACGGCGCCCGCTACGGCAACCGCACCTGGTTCGTCGCCGGCAAGGGCTTCGCCTGGGAGCGGCCGTTCAGCAAGGCCGACCTGCGCCGCTTCGGCGACACTCCGCCGCCCGGCGGACCGATTCTCGCGCTGGCCGTCGAAGACCTCGGCGAGAAGGAGGCCGTGCTCGCCGCCCACCCGAAGGCCTTCTTCACGATCCCCCACTTCGACGGGTACCCGGCCGTGCTCGTCCAGCTCGATGTCGCGACGAAGCGGACGTTGCGGTCGGCGATCGTCGATGCCTGGCTCGCCTGCGCGCCACCGGCGCTCGCGCGGCAGCATCTCGAGCAGCGCTCCGCGCGCCGCCGCTGATCGCGCTCACCGATTCCTTGCGGTTGCCCGGCACCCTCGATGGTGGGCGGGCCATTTCCGTCGCTCCGATTCGGTACGGTGAGCGCCGCCGGACCGAGTCTCGGGCCGCGCTCGGTCAGGAGATCGCCATGTCCGCTCCCACGCTCGCCTTCGTCGTGAAGCTCGTCGCCCGCCCCGGCCTGGAGGACGATGTGGCCGGTTTCCTCGCTGGCGCCCTCGAACTGGCCAACGCCGAAGCGGGCACGATGGTGTGGTTCGCGTTGCGCACCGACTCTGCGACGTTCTGGATCGTGGATGCATTCGAGACCGAGGATGCCCGCCAGGCGCACATCTCCGGACCGATCGCCGCCGCCCTGCTCGCCAACGCCGACCGCCTCCTGGCCGAGGCGCCTCAGATCCTCCCGGCCGAGGTACTGGCCGCCAAGGTCTCCTGACCCGCGCGTGCCATTTCAGCAGTCGGCGAGAGCCTCGAGCGCCAGACAGATCTCGCGGCGGCGTACGGGATCGAGGCGGCCGAGCTTTCGGGTGAGCAGCGCGCGGGGCACGGCCGCGAGGTTGTCGAAGGCGGCCACGCTGTCGTGATCGATGCCCTCGTCCACACCGAGCGAGATGGCAGTCGGAATGCGACGGATCGTCGAGGTGACCGGCGCGATGACGATGTTGTTCAGCACCTCGATCGCCTCGTCTCGGGTCACGACAAGCACGGGACGCCGCTTGCCGTTCGGCGTCTCCATCAACCAGACGTCACCCTGCGCTACCACGGCTCGGCTTCCGTGAGGGCGAGGGCGCTCGCCAACGCCCACGCGTCCTCCTCGGCCGTCTGGGGCGCGGCGCGATAGGACTCGACGATCGCCGCACCGATCTTGCGACGGCGGTGCTGGTCGACGAGCTGGGCGACCGCCAAGCGAATGGCGTCGGACCGGGACGCGGCTACGCCGTCGGCGACGAGCTCGTCGATGGCGCGAACCTCGCCTTCCTGGAACCGCGTTGGGACCTGAACTGTCATACGAAGAGTATACCAACACACGATGCAGTCCGCCTCGTCGGCCGCCGGCCTCCAGACGAGTACGAAGGATCCCCTGGTCCCCTTGTGGTTGCGCAATTGGTGCCATAGTGGTACCGTACGGTCATGGACGTGAACGTGAAGGGTCTCGATCCGTCGGTGGTCGCCCGGCTGGCCGAGCAGGCCGAAGCGGAAGGGATGAGCGCGCAGGAGTGGATGCGTCAAACGTTGCGGCGCACCGCGGCGCTGCTCACCCCGCGCGAACTGCAGGCGCGTGTGGCCGAGCGGACACCGATCAACGCCGAGCGATTCGCGGCGACGATGCAGGCCGTGACGGCGCGGCGCGCCGCAGTCAGCGGTACTGGACCATCGGGCGCTCGACGAGATGTACGCCACCGCGGTAGCTGACGCCGGCGGTCTGCTCACGGCCACCGGCGTGGTCGAGGGACTGCGCCACGAGGTAACCGAGTACGTGGCGTTGGATGCGACGACGCTGCTGATCGCCGAGTTCCTGGTCGTGCTGCACGACGGAGCACCGGCGCGAGCGGCCACCGACTTCGTCGAGGTGGAACGGATCGTGCGCGAATGGTTTCCCGTTCGAGCCGTCGCCCTCGACGCTGCGCTACGAGCTCCCACCGGCGAGGCCGACTCGTGGGCGGCGCTCGCCCTGGCCGAGATGCTCCAGGTCCCGTTCGTCACCCGCAACGACGAGATTCGCTCTCGGGCCGTTCCCGTACTGCGCTCGTGATCTGTCGCTCCGCAGGCCCAAGTCTCGCCCTCCGACCCCGACCCGGCGTTCAGCCCCGCGCTCGTGCGATCACCACTGCGCCAGCGACGGGTTCGCCGGCCTCCATCCGCAGCACCTCGACACGCACATCGACGGAGGACGCGCCGGCCTCGCGCAGCACGCGTTCGAGATAGGCGGGTCGGTGCGCGTAGCGACCGGTGGGTGTGAGCGCCCAGTCCATGGCGTTCTCGGCATCCGTGATCGCCTCGGTCGTGAACACGAGCAGGGCGGCCGGTCTGAGCGCCGCGAGCACAGCGTCGGCGAACTCGGTCAGGTCACCCACGTAGCAGAGCGTGTCGGCGCTCACGACGAGATCGAACCGGCCGACCTCGTGGCGCAGGAAGTCGACGAGCTCCACTTTGAAGAGATCGTCGTAGACGCCGCGCCGGGCGGCCCGCTGCAACATCCCGACCGAGAGGTCGATACCCACGAGTCGGCCAATGTGCGAGCGGTGCTTCTCGCGCAACTGGAGACCGACCAATCCGGTGCCGCATCCGAGATCGGCGACGACGGTCCACGGCGTGTCCTCAGGACGGGCCGCCGCGAGCGCGCCGACGACAAGGGCCGGAGCGCGATAGTCGAGCATCGCCAGCTTGGCGTCGAAGCTCTCGGCAAACTGGTCGAACACGGTCTCGACGTAGGCATCGCTCGCTCTGGCCGGAGGTTCTACGGCCTCGCACGCCGCGAGCTGGTGGCGTGCGACCGGATCGTCGGGGTCGTCGCGCAGCCATTCGCGATACAGCTCGGCAGCCTCGGTGCGGCGGCCGAGGAGGACGAGCGAGCGCAGCACCTGCTCGCGGCCGAACGCGTCCGTCGGTGCGCGTGCGATGGCCTCGGCGTTGGCTCGCAGCCCCTCGGGCACCGCGCCCGACTCGATCAACATCCGTGACAACGTGAACCAGCCGTTGGCCGACGCGGGCTCGATGCGCACCGCCTGTCGCGCCGCGGCCACCGCGTCGTCGAGTCGGTGCATCCGCCGGTAGAGCACCGCGAGGTTTCCCCACGTGTGCGCGGCGTCGGGGTCGAGCGCGAGACCGGCGCGGTAGGCGTCCGCTGCGTCGGCGAGCGATCCGGACTCGAGCAGGACGTTGCCGAGGTTGTTCCACACCCCGATCAACGCTGCGTCACCTGCCGGCCAGCGCGCGATCGCAGCACGAATGAACTGTGCCGCCTCGGCCGACGCTCGCTGCTCGTGGCGCAGGATGCCGGCGAGGTGGAGAGTGTCGTGGTCGTCGGGATCGTCGTTCAGCGTGCCGGACAGCAGTTCGTCGGCCGCCGCGAGCCGGCCGGCGTGCAGCTCGACGATCGCCCGTTCGAGCACGGCCCGTCGGCCGAGCGGCGGCGCGCTCATGACCCGCGAGTTCAGGTCACCGTGCCGGTCGGGATGTCCCATCCGAAGGTGACCGGCGGGCCTACCGAACCCGCTGAGCTGGTCGGCCGGTACTCGAAGGCGATCTGGGTCGGCTCGAGCGTCACCATCTCCGTGATGCCGTCGGTCTCGTCGGCCACCTGCTCGACGGACGAAATGAACACTTCCTTCATCGTCACTTTGAGATAGTCCTTCTGGCCGTTCCCCTTCTGCCCGGTCGCGCCCCGTCCGGCGGAGAGCACGGCCTGCTTCACGTGGCGACCGGCCGCGGCCATCTTGGCGAGCGCCGGCGACGCCTTGTCGTAGAGGTGGGTGAAGGTGAACTCATGCGCCGTCACCTTGCCCTTCTTCGCGCCGCCGCCCTTGCCGGACGGCTGCTTCGCCGACAGCCCCCAGCTCCACGAGAGCACTTCGATCTCGCCCTTGTGGTCCTCGGTCGTCGACTCACCGTCGACGCCGTCGAACTTGATGTAGTGCCGCTCCGCCATCGTCGCTCCTCGCTCGTTGGTGGCGCGACCCTACCGGCGCGCCGGGTGGGCGTGCGACACTCGGCCGGATGGGGACCGCACCAAAGGACGCCACGAACCACACCTGCAACGCGAACGCGCCCGTCGAGCTCGGCTTCGACGCCGACGACTTCGAGCGCGCTCGACGCGGTCTGGTCGCCCAGCACCCGACCGGTGTGATCAGCACGCCGCTCGGCATCGTGTGGGACGTGGGGCGGTACGCCTTCGTCGAGCCGGGTAGCCCGAACCCCGACACTGTGAACCCGAGCCTGTGGCGACAAGCGCAGCTGAACGGCATCCACGGACTGTTCGAGGTCGCTCCCGGCATCTGGCAGGCGCGCGGCTACGACATCTCGAACGTCACGTTCATCGCCGGGGACACGGGATGGATCGTGATCGACCCGCTCACGGTCGAGCCGTGCGCGCGGGCGTGCCTCGACCTCGCCAACCAGCACCTTGGCGCCCGCCCCGTCGTCGCCGTGATCTACACGCACTCGCACACCGACCACTTCGGCGGCGTGCTCGGCGTGACCTCGCAGGCCGACGTCGACGCCGGCCGCTGCCGTGTCATCGCGCCACAGCACTTCCTGCGCGAGGCAGTGGCCGAGAACGTGATCGCCGGCTACGCCATGGTCCGACGGGCTGCGTACCAGTTCGGCCCGCTGCTGCCACCGGGGCCGCGCACGCACGTGGACTGCGGGCTCGGCAAGGCGATCCCGTTCTGGCCGCCCGGGCTCATCGCGCCGACGGAGGAGATCTGCTCGACGGGCACGGAGCTGGCCGTCGACGGCGTGCGCATCGTGTTCCAGCTCACACCCGAAGCCGAGGCGCCGGCCGAGATGAACTTCTTCTTTCCTGATCGCGGATGGCTGTGCACGGCCGAGAACTGCACGCACAACATGCACAACCTCGTACCGATCCGCGGCGCCCAGGTGCGCGACGCGTTGAAGTGGTCGAAGTACATCGGAGAGGC
>JAYUAM010000081.1:0-5987 GCA_043741295.1 Acidimicrobiia bacterium | reverse complement strand
CCCCCGCAGAGGCGCTGAGACGAGCGCGACCGCTCCCGTGCGACGCGGAGATGGCTATCGAGGGCCTCACGGAAGACGAGTGGAAGGCGTTCGAGAAGGCACTCGCCGACCGCTGACGTCGGTCGGCCCGCCGGCCGTGGCTCCCGATCACAATGGGCCGACGAAGCATCGGCCGCGCAGCGCGCAAGCGCGATCTCGGTCGTGGTCGTACACTTCCGGCTGATATGAGTGAGCAAGCTGTGGAGGTCGTGGTCGGTCCGGACGGCGGTGTGGCTCCCGGCGACCTAGCGCGCCTCGGGGTGCGCCCCGGCGACCACCTCAGGCTTGTCGCGGTCCAGCAACGTCGACCGAAGTCCTTGCTCGGAGCATTCCCTCGAGAGATCGGTTTCACGCAGGCGCACCTTGACGAGGTCCGTCGCGACACGGGCCTTGCCGTCGGCGACGACCTCAGCTCCTGAGCCGTGGCCGTAGCGCTCGTTGCCGACACACAGATCCTGGTTTGGTACCTGCAGGCATGACCCGACAAGGCGCCCGTGAGCGGTTCGAGCAGCTCGTCAACGACTGAAGGCCGCCAGGTGTTTCCCGCGGGAAACAGCGGCGCCCGAACTGCCGATCGGCGCTGACCGTGTGCGAGACCTGCGTCGGTCGGCCGCTGTCGGCGCGGCCGGTGAAGACGCGGACCTCCCACACGCCCGGCTGCTTCTCCCGGATCGTTGCCATAGCGGCGATCTTGGTCGAAACAGTCTCGGGCGGGAATCAGCTCGTGTTCGAAGATCCGATTTCTACGGGATGCGCAGGCCAGATATCGCCCGGGCGATGACCAGTTGCTGGATCTCAGACGTGCCTTCGAAGATCGTGTGGATCTTGGCGTCGCGGTGCCAGCGCTCGACGGGGTACTCGCGGGTGTAGCCATAGCCACCCAGGATCTGGATGGCGTCCTCGGTCACGCGTACCGCGACCTCGCTCGCCTTGTACTTCGACATCGAGCCTTCGGCGTTCTTGTAGCCGCCGTTGCGGGCGAGCCACGCGGCGCGCCAGATGAGCAGCCGCGACGCTTCGATCTCGGTGATCATGTTGGCGAGCTTGAAGGCGATCGCCTGGTTCATGATGATCGGCCGACCGAACGCCTGACGGTCCTTGGCGTACTGCAGCGAGTACTCGTACGCCGCGCGCGCGATGCCGAGCGCCTGCGCGCCCACCGTCGGACGCGTCGCCTCGAACGTCGACATCGCCGGCTGCTTCTCGCCCGAATGGCCCATCTCGCGGGCACGGGCGAGCTTGGCGTCGAGCTTCTCCTTGCCGCCGAGCAGGCAACGGCCGGGGATGCGCACGCCGTCGAGCACGACCTCGGCGGTGTGGCTCGCCCGGATGCCGTGCTTCAGATACTTCTGCCCCTGTGATAGCCCCTTGGTGCCGGGCGGGACGATGAAGCTCGCCTGTCCGCGCCCCTTCAGATCGGGCTCGACTGCGGCGACCACGACGTGCACGTCGGCGATGCCGCCGTTGGTGATCCACGCCTTGGTACCGTTGAGCACCCACTCGTCGTTCGCCTCGTCGTACACGGCCCGGGTGCGAAGCGACGACACGTCGGAACCGGCGTCGGGCTCGCTCACACAGAACGCGCCGAGCTTCACGTCGTCGGCCGTGCCGTAGCACTGCGGCACCCACTCCAACGCCTGCTCGGGCGTTCCGTTGCCGGCGATGCCGGCCGCCGCCAGCCCGCTGCCCATGATCGCCATGCCGATGCCGGCGTCGCCCCAGAACAGCTCCTCGACGGCCACCGGCAACGTGAGGCCGGTGTTGTCGCCGATGGCGTTGATCATGAAGTCGACCCCGTAGAGCCCGATCTTGGCCGCCTCCTGCACGATGGGCCACGGGAACTCCTCGCGCTCGTCCCACTCGTGAGCGGCCGGGCGCACGACGTCTTCGGCGAAGTCGTGGACCCACTTCTGGATCTGCTGCTGGTCCTCGGACAGGGTGAGCGAGAAGTCGGACATGGCTCCTATGTTACCACTGGGTAACCTGGAAAGGCCAGTGGCGGCCGTGACAGTTCGGCTGCCCGGAGAACGCCGAGACAGGAACCGTTCAGGCCCGTTCGGAGACGACGAGCCCGACGACGAGCGCCATCAGGACCGCCCCGACGACGTACGGCCAGGCGACACCGGCGCGGTCGAACAGCAGGCCGGCCGCCGCCGGGCCGGCGATGCGGGCGAGTGAGCCGGCCGATTGCTGGACGCCGAGCGCCTCGCCCCGCCGGTCGGGCCGGGCCCGGTCGACCACCAGGCTCGTGAGCGTCGGACTGGCGATGCCCTGGCCGACGACGAGGAGCCCGAGGGCGACGACGAGCACGGCCCATGCCGTCGCCCCGGCGAGCACGGCGAGCCCCATCCCACAGACGGCGACCCCGCCAACGTAGGCGCGGCGCGGTCCGACGGCGGCGGTGACCCGACCGACCACTCCGCCCTGCACGATCACCAGAGCGACGCCGATGGCAACGAACACGAGGGCCGTCGACCCGAGCGTGAGATGGAAGCGGCGCGCACCGAACAACGAGAACGTCGATTCGAAGCCGGCGAACGCCGCGGTGGCGAGGAACCCGGCGGCGGCCATGAGCAAGAGGCTGCGGCGTCGACGACGGGCCGTATCGGCGTCGTCGGGCGCGAGGAAATCGGCCCGCAGATCGGATGGACCGACGGTGCGGTTGGCGCGCGGGCCGTGCGTTTCGGGCAACCGCACGAGGGCGGCGGCGGCGTTGACGAGCGCGATCACGCCGGCGATCACGAACGGCAGGCGGGCGTTGAAGTGGGCGAGGCCGCCGATCGCCGGGCCGATCACGAACCCGACGCCGAATGCCGCGCCGAGCATGCCGAGCAGGCGCGGCCGGTCGGCGGGCGAGGCGAGATCGGCGACCGCGCCCTGGGCCACCGACACGCTCGCCCCCGACGCGCCGTCGACGATGCGCGCCACGAACAGCAGCGCCAACCCACCGGCCGCCGCAGTGAGGAAGCTCCCGATCGCCGTGCCGAGCAGCGACACGATGATCACGGGCTTGCGGCCGATGCGGTCCGACACCCGTCCCATCACCGGCGCCATCACGAACTGGGCGAGCGAGAAGCTGGCGAACAGCAGACCGGCCTGGAACCCCGACGCCCCGAACCGCTTGGCGTAGAGCGGCAGGATCGGGGCGACGATGCCGAAACCGACGAGGTCGATCGCCACCGTTGTCCAGATCGTCCAGTAGCCGGGGGGAAAACCGGGACGGGTACGGGCCGGCTCGCCCGCCGTGGGATCTGACCGCTCGCGCCTCGACACTGGGGCAGAGTATCGACGCTGGGCGTTCCCGCGTCAGGTTCGTGCGCGACCCGCCCCCGGCCGCCGCGCTCAGACCCGACGGACCGTGGTGCCGGCCTTCGTGGTCTCCACGACCCAGCCGCCCGCGTGCAACTCGGCCCGGATGGCATCCGCCGCCGCGAAGTCCTTGGCAGCGCGGGCGGCGTCGAGGTCGGCCGCCATGGCCAGGATCTCGGCGGGAAGATCGTCACCGGTTGCCCGGAGCACGAGGCCCACGGCGCCGAGCAGCTCGACCACCGTCGCGAGCAACGTCGCCGCGGCTGACGCGTCGCCGGCGTCGACCGCGCTGTTGCCCCGCCGGGCGGCGTCGAACACGATCGTCATCGCGCCCGGCGTGTCGAGGTCGTCGTCCATCCGCATCCGAAACTCGGCCACCAGGTCGTCGTCGGGCGCGGCCGCGTCGATCGCCCCCACGTCGAGAGCGGTAGTCCGACGGGCGAACGCGTCAAGGCCGGCGAGCGCCTTCTCGGCGGCGGTGATGTTGTCGAGCTGCACCTGCACGGGCGAGCGGTAGTGGCTCTGCAGGAGCAACATCCGGTAGGCCCGGGCGTCGTAGTGCGCAGCGAGGTCGAGGAGGTTCGCGACGTTGCCGAGGCTCTTCGACATCTTCTCGCCATCGACGTCGACCACGAACCCGTTGTGCATCCAGTGGTTGGCGAACCGCTTGCCGAGCGCCACCGCCTGGGCCCGCTCGTTCTCGTGGTGCGGGAACTTCAGGTCCTGCCCGCCGCAGTGCAGGTCGAACCCCTCGCCGAGCAGCTCGAGCGACATCACGACGCACTCGCTGTGCCAGCCCGGCCGGCCGTCACCCCACGGAGACGGCCACGACGGCTCGCCGGGCTTCGACACCTTCCACAGCGCGAAGTCGGCCGGGTGACGCTTGTTCTCGGCGCCGAACACCTCGCGGTCGCCACCGCCGGCGAGCATGTCCTCCAGCCGCTGGTGGGCGAGCAGGCCGTAGTCCTCCACCGACTCGACCGACAGGTACACCCCATCGTCGGTCGGGTAGGCGCGCCCGATCCCGACGAGCTCGCCGATCATCGTCACCATCTGGTCGACGTAGGCGGTGGCGTGGGGGATGTCGGTTGGTGGGCGCACGCCGAGGTCGTCCATCGCCCGCCACCAGACGTCTTCGCACTTGTGGGCGATCTCCTCGGGCGTGCGACCCTCACGCTGCGCCCGGTCGATGATCTTGTCGTCGATGTCCGTGACGTTGGAGACGAAGCGCACCGAGAGCCCCGTCCACTCGAGGTAACGCCGCAGGATGTCGTAGGTGATCGCGAAGCGCCCATGGCCGAGGTGCGGCGGCCCGTACACCGTCGGTCCGCACACGTACACCGACACGGTGCCGGCGTCGCGCAGGGCGAGCTCTCGAACCTGACCGGTGGCGGTGTCGAAGAGGTTGAGCACGGCGTCGATCGTACGCGACGCGCCGACCGCGGGCCGGAGGAATGCGATGCCCGGGCGCCGCCAGATCGAACTGTCCCGGATTGGCGACCCATACGTCTTCAGTCCGGGACAGTTCGTCGGGCGATGACCACGGGCGCCCGGTGCGGCCGACAACGACCCGACCGGCCATGGGCGGGTCCCACTACGATCGACCGCCTATGACGCCAGCCCACCCGACCGGGGTCCCCGAGAAGCCGACGCTCGACGGCATCGAGCAGCGCTGGATGGAGCGGTGGCGGGCCGACGATACGTACGCCTTCGACCGCACCCGCGAGCGGGCCGACGTCTACTCGATCGACACACCGCCGCCCACCGTGTCGGGGTCGCTGCACGTGGGGCACGTGTTCAGCTACACCCACACGGACACCATCGCCCGCTACCAACGCATGACTGGGAAGAAGGTGTTCTACCCCATGGGGTGGGATGATAACGGGCTGCCCACTGAACGCCGCGTGCAGAATTATTACGGCGTCACCTGCGATCCTTCGGTGCCATACGACGCATCATTCGTCGCTCCGTTTGCCGGCAATGTGCCGAAGGATTTGCGCGATCGGCCGGCTATCAGTCGGAAGAACTTTGTCGAGTTGTGCCACACCTTGACGGCCGAAGACGAGAAAGTGTTCGAGGCGTTGTGGCGTCGGCTCGGACTGTCGGTGGATTGGTCATTGATGTACACCACCATCGGACGCGAGGCGCAGGCGATTAGTCAGCGCGCATTCCTTCGCAATGTGGAGACGGGCGTGGCCTATCCGAGCGAGGCTCCCACGTTGTGGGATGTGGATTTCCGATCCGCTGTCGCCCAGGCCGAACTTGTCGACAAAGAAATGCCCGGCGCCTATCACGCCATTGCTTTTCACCGGACCGGCGGCACAGGTGATGGCTTCGGCGATGTGGTCATCGAAACCACCCGTCCTGAGCTGCTCGCCGCCTGCGTCGCGCTCGTCGCCCACCCCGACGACGCCCGCTATCAACCGTTGTTCGGGACCACCGTGCGCACACCGCTGTATGGCGTGGAGGTGCCCGTGCTGGCGCACGAGTTGGCCGACCCCGAAAAGGGTTCGGGTATCGCCATGATCTGCACGTTCGGCGATCTCACAGACGTGATCTGGTGGCGGGAGTTGCAACTTCCTACGCGCGCTTCCATTGGTCGTGACGGCTGCATGCTGGCGACGCCCCCGGACGGGGTG
>JAYUAM010000080.1:0-6001 GCA_043741295.1 Acidimicrobiia bacterium | reverse complement strand
TGGGCGGCGTCGACGGTATCGCCGTGGGTGTCGTCGGCGTCGACATCGAGCTGTCGCGCCTCATGCGACGGCTCCACCGACGGGCGACGATCGACGAGCTGACCGGCATCCTCAACCGGGCCTACCTGTTCGAACGCGGTACCCGCGCCATAGCGGACGCCCGGCGACAGCGTCACCCGTTGGCCGTCGCCGTGTTCGATCTCGACGGCTTCAAGGATCTGAACGACCGCAACGGCCACCGCGCCGGCGACGACGCGCTCCGAGAGGTGTCCGCCCGCTTCGCCGCGCTGTGTCGCGCCGACGACCATGTCGGCCGGCTCGGCGGTGACGAGTTCGCGCTCGTGCTCCCCCGGACCGGACCGCTCGAGGCCCAGCAGCTCGCCGAGCGACTCTGTGCGGCGATCGGTGCGACTCCACTCGCGACGTCCGCCGGTCCCGTGACGCTGACTGCGTCGGTGGGTGTGGCATCGCTCGGGCCGACCGACGCGTCGTTCGACGATGTCCTCGCCGCCGCCGACCTGCGCATGCTCTCGGCCAAGTCGACCGATCGACGTCGCGGGTCCCTCGTGCGCGCGACCGACGACGCGGTGATGCGTTGACGGCTCTCGCCACGGGAAGCGGTGTCGGCGTCGGCCGGCCCGAGGCGGGGTTACCGCGTCGCTAGATTCGGCGCCATGACCGCCGCTGAGACTGCCCTGCGACCCGACGCCCAGCCCGCCGGAGCGGTCGGCATCGGCGTGGCCACCGTTCGCGCCGGAAGCGACAAGGTGCTCGACGCCCGGTTCTTCGCCGTCGCCCTCGGGACCGAGGCCGGCGGGCTGGACGTCGATCGCAGCCTCCTCGCCTTGCTCGTCGGCGAGGACAGCCGGCGGCAGGTGCGACGGGTGGCCGTCACCACGACGATCACCGATCTGGCGCGACCGCCGGCCGACGCCGTCGATGCCTATCTGCGACTGCACCTGCTCTCGCACCGCCTCGTGCGCCCCCACGGGCAGAACCTCGACGGTCTGTTCGGGCTCCTCAACAACGTGGTGTGGACGAGTGCCGGGCCCTGCGACCCGGACGACTTCGAGCACACCCGCCTGCGGCTGCTGGCCGACGGGCAGACCGTACAGGTGCACTCACTCGACAAGTTCCCGAGGATGACCGACTACGTGATCCCGAGCGGCGTGCGCGTGGCCGACGCCGACCGCGTACGCCTCGGCGCCCACCTCGCCGATGGCACGACGGTGATGCACGAGGGCTTCGTGAACTTCAACGCCGGCACCCTCGGCCGGGCGATGGTGGAGGGTCGGATCTCGGCCGGGGTCGTGGTCGGTGCCGACAGCGACATCGGCGGCGGTGCGTCGATCATGGGCACGCTGTCGGGTGGCGGCAAGGAGCAGATCTCGATCGGCGAGCGCTGCCTGCTCGGCGCCAACGGCGGCGTAGGCATCAGTCTCGGCGACGACTGCGTCGTCGAGGCCGGGTGCTACGTGACGGCGGGGAGCGTCGTGACGCTGCCCGACGGTTCGCTCGCCAAGGCCCGGCTCCTCTCGGGGACCCCCGGCCTGCTGTTCCTGCGGAATTCGACGAGCGGCGCCCTGGAGGCGCGAAAGCGGGTTGGAACTTGGGGCGGTCTTAACCAGACCCTCCACGCCTGAGACCGATCGGGCTCCTAACGCCTCTTGTGCTCTGGAAACCACACTGAGCGGTCCGCATCGCCAATAGTCGGGGTGTGGGCCCTCTGTTTTGTGTCAGGTGGTTGACGGAGCGTGCTTTTCGCTCGCGCCTGTCTTTAAATGACGGATAACTCGGATACACACGTATCCCCCCAACGCAAGCCGGCTCATGGACGTACGACACGCTCTGAGCCTGGAGGTCATCACGAGATGAACGCACATCGGAACACCCCCCGATCGAACCGCCGGGCCATCGCCCGCAAGGCGCTGGCTACCGTCGCCGCCGCCTCGGCCCTTGCCGTCTGTGGGCTCGCCGCACCGGGCTGGGCGACCACCAGCAGCACCGAGGGCTCCACCGTTGCGCCGAAGCAGTCGACGCCGCCGAGCTCGCACCCGGACGTCGACGACTCCTCGTCCTCGTCATCCTCATCTTCCTCGTCGACCCCGACCACCGAGGCGCCGCCGAGCTCGTCGTCCAGCGAGCCGGAGACATCCTCGTCATCGTCGTCCGCCGTGACCACGACCACGGTGAAGGCGACGACCACCACGGCCAAGGCCACGACCACCACGGTGAAGGCGACGACCACCACGGAGAAGCCGGTCGACCCGATCGCCGGCACCGTCACCCGCGAGCCGCTGATCACGACGGCAAAGGCCGACCCGGGCACCGTGCTCGACGCCAGCATCACGGCGCCCGCGCCGACGGCGGCGGCCGCCAAGCTGCCGTCCACCGGCGCCCCGACCGAGCAGCTCCTGATCGTCGCCGCCGGATCCACCCTCGTCGGTGGGCTCCTCCTGGCCAGCCGGCGCCGCAAGCCGGCCTACGTCGCCGACGACCGCCGCCACGGCTGATCCCAGCCGGCCCTGATCCCGGCCGGCCCAGATCCCGGCCGGTACTGAGCGATCGTCGTCAGACCAACGAACCCACGATCGTCTCGATGTCGTCGAGCGTCGTGCGCGGGTTCACGATGCAGAAGCGCAGCACCGTCTCGCCGGCCCACATCGTCGGCACGGTGAGCGTCACTCCGTCGGCGAGCATCCGGTCGCTCCAGGCCTGGTACTGCGCGGCCGACCACCCGAGACGCCGGAAGAGCACGACGGAAAGCTCGGGTTCCATCACCAGCTCGGTGTGCGCTGCGGCAGTGAGCACGGCCGCCGCCCCGCGCGCCGTCGTGAGGCAGGCCTCCACCGCTTCCCGGTAGCGCTCGGTGCCGTGTGTGGCGAGGCTGAACCAGAACGGGAGCCCGCGAGCGCGGCGCGTCAGGTGGTAGGCGTAGTCACTGGGGTTCCAGTCGCCGCTGTCGGTCAGCACGTCGAGATACTCGGCGTGCTGGGTGTGCGCCGCCCGGGCCATCGCCGGATCGCGATACACGAGCGCGCAGCAGTCGTACGGCGCGAAGAGCCACTTGTGCGGGTCGACGCTGAAGCTGTCGGCGTGCTCGACGCCCACGAACCAGCGGCGAGCGCTCGGTGCTGCCAGGGCGGCCCCGCCGTAGGCGCCGTCGACGTGGTACCACCAGCCATGCGCGCGAGCCACGTCGGCTGCGCCCTGCAGGTCGTCGACGACGCCGGCATTCGTCGTACCGGCCGTGGCGACGATGGCGCACACGCGGGCCCGGGCGTCCGGGCGCATGCCGGCAACGGTTGCCCGTAGCGCATCGCCACCAAGGCGGCCGTGCGCGTCGGCGGGAACCTTCACGAGGTCGACGTCCATGACCCTGGCCGCAGCGGTGACCGACGAGTGCACGGCGCTGGACGCAACGACCAGCCCCCGGGTACGGGCCCGACGCTCCAACTCGTCGGCGGACACGCCCGGCTCGTGCCGCCAGCGGTGACGGGCGGCGACGAGCGCGCTCAGGTTGCCGGCCGAGCCACCGGACACGAACACGCCGCCCGCGGTCGGGGGCAAGCCGGCGAGCGAGGCGATCCAGGCGAGCGCCTCGTTCTCGGCGAACACGGCGCCGGCGCCCTCAAGCCACGATCCGCCGTACACGCTCGACGCGCCGGCGACGAGGTCGAACAGGATCGCCGCCTCGGTCGGCGCGGTGGGCACGAAACTGAGGTAGCGAGGGTGATCGACGCTCACGCACGCCGGCGCCAGGACATCGGCGAAGACGCGCAGCGCCTCGAGCCCACCGATGCCCTCGGCGGTGATCGTGCGGCCGCACATCGCCCGCAGCTCGGCGAGCGTGCGCGGACCGTCGAGGGGCGGCGGGTCGAGGTGCATGCGGTCGACGGCGTAGCGGATGACCGCCTGCGTGAGCACGTCGGTGGCCGTGTCACGACGGTGCATCGCCGCGGTGCGGTCGAGCGAGTTGTCTCCGCCGGTAGGACGGTTCACGGCGACGGCCTTTCGCGATGTTGGTGGCGGACGAGGGCCCGTCGGGATGCTTGGCGCCGAACCTCAGCGGTTGAGGGCGACGAGCTCGCTGCCCTCGTGGCGGGCGGCGGCGTCCTTCGTCAACGTCGCGCCGAGCAGCCCGGCCACCGCCGTCATGCTGACGAGGAACCCGACGGGTATGAGCACGAGAAGAACGACGATCGCAACGGCTCCAGCCACGGCCGGCACGCTACCGGGTGTCGATGACGTCGGACCAGCGTGTGAGCTCGCGCGCGGCGACCGCATCGCAACCGCCGCAGTCACGTACCGAGGCGCCACGCTGTTGCGGGTCGCTTCGCCGCGATTCAGGACGAGGAGACCCGGGCACGCAGTTCGATGGCCGCCGGGTCGTCGGCCGGGACCGCCACGAAGTGAACCTGGCCGTCGTCGTCGACCTGCTCGATCCGCACGATCGACCAGAACCGCTCCGTCCCCGCCACGAGCACTGCGCCGGGCAGGACTCGCGTCGGGTCGACGGCGTCACGCAGCAGGGACCACCAGCGGCCCTCGTCGTCCTCGGTGTTCAGGTCGGCTCGTAGATCGATTCTCGGCATCGGTCATCCTCCGGGTGTGTGATGCGGGTTGGGCACCACCCGGTGTGCGGTACCCAGCATACGGGCCACCAGACCGCTCAGATCTGGGTGGACCACGTCGTAGTGCGGCGCCTGACCGCGGGCAACGCCGCCTCACCACGACGCGAACGTTGCTTGGCCATGCGCCCATCCTGCCCTTACGAATGCGCCCGACGACGGCACCGATTGCGCCCGCCTACACGCACGCCGCGGGCGGATCGATCGCGGCGACTCGCGTGCCGGCCAGGCGGCGCCGTGCGAAGGGTTACGCTGGCTTGTAGGCCCAGGCCTCGATCTCGACGCGACCGCCGGCTGGGAGTGCGGCGACGCCGACGGTGGAGCGGGCTGGTCGGTGCTGCCCGAAGCCGGCGACGTAGGCGTCGTTGAACGCGGCGAACTCGGTCATGTCGGTGAGGAAGCAGAGCGTCTTGGCGACGTCGCCGAGCGACGCCCCCACCGACGCGAGCTGCGCCGCGAGGTTGGCGACGGCCTGGGTCGTCTGGGCGACGACGCCGCCGTCGACGAGCTTGCCGTCGACCAGACCGAGCTGACCGGAGACGATGATCCAGTCGCCGGCACGGACGACAGGGGTGTACGGACCGAGCGATGGCGTCGACATGCCACAAACGTAGCGGTCAGCGGCGCGCCGCGGGCCAGGTCGGGCCGTGACCGGCGTGTCGCCAGGCGGCGGCCAGCGTTGCGGCGAACACGGCATCACTCCCGTTCACCGGCGCGCCGTCTTGCGACCCGATCGTCATCTCGACGAGAGGCATGTCCTGCGCCCGCAGGATGCCGAAGCTGCGGATCGTCAGGTCGTGCACCTCGCCATGCCGGTCGACGGCGACGCCCTCGCTGCGCACGATCCCGAGCGCCTGATGCACGGCGCCGATGCAGTACGAGCGGAGCACGATCCCGTCGAGCGGGTCGCCGCACGACACCTCGACGTGCACCGTGCCGTCGGCATCGATCATCACCTCGGCCGTAGCGCCCTCCGGTGTCGTCGCCACGTCGCGTTCACCGAGCGAGGCGAGGACCGCGACGACCTCGGCCCAGCCGGCTGCCCGGAGCGACGCGCTGGTCGGCGGCCCGGCGACATCGATCTCTTCGACCTCCCACTCGGGCGCGACCGCAGCGATCACCGCGGCGATCCCCGTCGTCCGCACCACTCGCACGACACCGCGTCCGCCGACGTCGGCCCCGATGGCGAGCGGCGGGCGCTTCGGCCCGAGCCGGACGGCGTCTTCGCGTGCGTACAGCGCGCGGACGGGTCGGCCGTGCCGATCGGCGAGTTCGCGCGCTGCGGCGCCGACGGCGGTCGCCGTCTTGCCGCCGAACGCTCCACCGTTGGCCAGCGAGCTCACCGGCTCGCCACCCGGCCGGCACCATGC
>JAYUAM010000079.1:0-2521 GCA_043741295.1 Acidimicrobiia bacterium | reverse complement strand
CAGTTCCACGACCTCGAGAACGTGGGCATCAACCCGCTGCCGACCCGCCCGATCCCGGTGTGGATGGGCACGAACGCCAGCGATGCCGCGCTGCGTCGCGTCGTGCGCGACGCCGACGGTTGGATGCCGTTGATCCTGCCCGGGCTCGACCCGGTGCAACTCGGGCCGGCCGTCGCCCGCCTGCGCCAGCTGTGCGACGAAGCCGGTCGAGACCCGGCCACCCTGCCCGTGTGGGCCCGCGTGTACCTCGGCGCGGGCTGGCAGGCGAAGGCCGAGGAGGCGAAGGCGCTCGGCTGCACGCACCTGAGCGTGGGCTTCAACCGGATGGCCCACCCCGAAGCCGGTCTCGCCGAGCACCTCGACGCCATCGTCGCCGCCAAACCCGAGTTCGACGCCTTGGTCGGTGCCGGCCCAGGCTCAACGTGACGCATGGTCGGATTCATCCCTCCAGAATGCTACGTAAACCCCCTCCAGAATGCTAGCTATCTGCCCTCCAGTCCGGGAAGTATGACAAGCTGGCCCGGTGGTTCTCGACAGGATGGTCCAGCGGCGACTCACCGCAGTCACGTCGGAGCGACTCAGTGATGAACCGGTCCTCGCGCTCCACGGGCCCCGATCGGTAGGCAAGTCGACCCTGCTCGCTGACGTGGCGGCACGCCACGGCGTGACGGTGATCGACCTCGACGACCTCGTCGTGCGGGAGGCCTTCCGTCCCGATCCCGGCCTGTTCCTCGCTGGCCCGGCGCCGGTGTGCGTCGACGAGTACCAACATGTGCCCGAGACGTTGGATGCAATCAAGGCCGAGCTCAACCGGCGGACCGTGCCAGGTCGGTTCGTCATCACTGGATCGACGCGGCACGATCTGCTGCCCGCTGCTTGGCAAGCCCTCACCGGACGGATCCACGTCCTCACGGTGCTCCCCCTGTCCCAGGGCGAAATCGACGGTGTGCACGAGAACTTCCTCGAACGAGTCCTTGACGACGCGACCGCGCCGGTGACCTCGGCCCTATCGGTCACCGCACGCACGGAGTACATCGAACGCGTGTGCGCAGGTGGATTCCCGCTCGCCCTTCGCCGCTCCCACGCTGCCCGGGCGCGCTGGTTCGACGACTACGTGCGCCTCAGCCTGGAGCGGGATGTCGTCGAGCTATCCCCACGTCTGCGCCAAGGCACCCAGCTCCCACGGTTGCTCGAGCGTCTCGCGGGGCAGACCGGTCAGCTCCTCAACATCGCTGCCGCCGCGACGGCGATCGAGATGGACAGGAGCACCGTCGAGAATTACGTCAAGCTCCTCGAAGCCGTCTACCTCGTGCGCCGTCTTCCCGCCTGGGGCAGGACGTTGCGTGCCCGCTCTGGCGCGCACCCCAAACTCCACATCGTCGACTCCGGGTTGGCCGCCCGCCTTCTCGGTCTCACGCCGGGCAAGCTCGCCCGACTCGACCCGGGCGCTCTCACCGAGTTCGGGCACCTCCTGGAGACGTTCGTCGTCGGCGAGCTCGTGAAACAGGCCTCGTGGCTCGACCAACCGGTCACGCTCGGCCAGTGGCACAGCCGCGATGGCGACGAAGTCGACCTCGTGATCGAGGCGGACGACGGCGACGTGGTCGCGTTCGAGATCAAAGCTGCCGCTCGTGTCCCCGGCAAGGACCTACGCGGGCTCCGCATGCTGCGCGAAGGCCTGGGTAGTCGATTCCGTGGTGGCTATGCCCTCAGCACCGCACCCCGCGCCTACACCGCTGAAGACCGCATCCATGTGGTGCCTATCGACCGGCTCTGGACCAATTGACCCGAAAGATGCCCGGTGGAAGTAGCCGCCGGGGTAGCCGACGGCGGATTTCGGACGGCCGGCGGGCTCGTGCCAGGCTCGGGCGGAGCGCATTCGGGAGGGGCATGAGCCAGTCAGCGGTGGCCGCGGACGCGACATCGAGGTCGATCGAACACGTCGACGTGCTCATCGTCGGGGCCGGCATCTCCGGGGTCGGCGGGGCATATCACCTGACCCAGCAGCGGCCCGGGACATCGTTCGTGGTGCTCGACGCGTTCGAGTCGTTCGGCGGCACGTGGCACATGCACCGCTACCCGGGCATCCGCTCCGACAGTGACCTGTACACGTTCGGCTACCGATTCAAACCGTGGACGAGCGCGCCGATCGCCACGGCCGAACAGATCCTCAGGTACATGGGCGAGGTGATCGAGGAGAACGATCTCGCTCGGTACATCCGCTACCAGCACAAGGTCACGAGTGCCAGCTGGTCGAGTGCCACGAACCTGTGGACGGTCGACGTCACCCGCGCCGACACCGACGAGCTCCTGCGCTTCACGACGAACTTCCTGTGGATGTGCCAGGGCTACTACCGCCACGCCGAGGGCTACACGCCGGAGTGGCCCGGCATGGACCGCTACCAGGGCACGGTGGTCCACCCGCAGACCTGGCCGGAGGATCTCGACTACGAGGGCAAGCGCGTGGTCGTGATCGGTTCGGGCGCGACGGCGGCGACGCTCATCCCGGCGATCGCCGACA
>JAYUAM010000078.1:0-6002 GCA_043741295.1 Acidimicrobiia bacterium | reverse complement strand
AAGCAGCACGAGGAAGTGTTGGCGCTCGGCGGCCTGCACATCGTCGGCACCGAGCGGCACGAATCACGCCGCATCGACAACCAGCTGCGCGGCCGTTCCGGTCGCCAGGGTGACCCCGGCGAGAGCCGCTTCTACCTGTCCCTCGACGACGAGCTCATGCGCCTCTTCGCCACCGGGGCGATGAGCTGGGTGATGGGCAAGGCCCTACCTGACGACGTGCCGATCGAGGCGAAGATGGTCACGAAGGCCATCGAGCGGGCGCAGAACACCGTCGAGCAGCGCAACGCCGAGATCCGCAAGAACGTGCTCAAGTACGACGAGGTGATGAACGAGCAACGCAAGGTCATCTACAAGCGCCGCGACCAGATCCTCGACGGGGCCGACCTGAAGGCCGAGTCCGTCGACTACCTCGCCGACGCCGTCGACACCACGATCGACACCTACTGCGTGTCCGATGCCGACGACGAGTGGAACCTCGAAGGGCTGCACACCGAGCTGTCGAGCTACTACCCGACCGAGCTCACCGTCGAGCAGCTCGGGCAGCTCCACGCCACCGACCAGATCTACGACACGGTCATGTCCGAGGCCACGACCCACTACGCCAAACGCGAGGAAGAGCTCGGGCCCGAGCTGATGCGCGAGGTGGAGCGGCACGTGATGCTCCAGATCATCGACCAGCGCTGGCGCGAGCACCTCGGCGAGATGGACTACCTGCAGGAGGGCATCAACCTGCGGGCGATGGGCCAGCAGGACCCACTCGTGCAGTGGCAGTCCGAGGGCTTCTCGATGTTCGGCCAGATGATCCACGGTGTCGCCCAGGACTTCGTGCGCTACATCATGCACGTGCAGGTCGTGCAGGAGCAGCAGCAGCCCGCCGCCGTGCAGAACGTGCAGTACTCGGCGCCCGACGAGAGCGTGCCATCGCAGATGCAGGCGGCCGCCGCCGGCATGGTCGACGCCGACACCGGCGAGACCATCACCGCTCCGGAGCCCGAGGCCGTCCTGCAGCAGCCGGTCGTGAAGAGCGAGTGGGACAAGACGCCACGCAACGCCCCGTGCCCGTGCGGTTCGGGCAAGAAGTACAAGCTGTGCCACGGCAAGACGTGAGCGCCCGTGCGTGACTTCTCCGACGACCTGAAGGAACTGCGCCGGCGGGTCGACGAGGCTCACGGATATCTGAAGGTCGACGACACACGGGCCCGGTTCGTCGAGCTCGAGGTGGAGATGGGCAAGCCCGACCTGTGGGACGACCAGAACCGGGCAAAGCAGGTGAACGGCGCCTACGCCGCGGCGCGCGACGACCTCGCCGCCTACGACTCGCTGTCGGCGGAGCTGGAGGACGTGGAGACGCTCCACGAGCTGGCCCGCGAGGTGGACGACGAATCGCAGGAACCCGACATCGTCACCGCCACCGCCTCGCTCGACCGCCAGCTCGGCGACCTCGAGCTGCGGAGCCTGTTCACCGGCGCCCACGACGAGGCCGACGCCATCGTGCGCATCAACGCCAAAGACGGTGGCGTCGACGCCCAGGACTGGTCCGAGATGCTGCTGCGAATGTACACGCGCTGGGCCGAGCGGCGCGGCTTCACCGTCGAGGTCGACTACGTCTCCGAGGGCACCGAGGCCGGCATCATGTCGGCCGAGTTCACGGTGTACGGCCGGTACGCCTTCGGGCTGATGACGTCCGAGCGTGGCACGCACCGTCTGGTGCGCATCAGCCCGTTCGACGGCAACGCCAGGCGGCAGACGAGCTTCGCCGCCGTCGAGGTGTACCCGGTGCTCGCCGAGGTGGCCGACGTCGAGATTCCCGAGAGCGAACTGAAGATGGAGGTCTTCCGGGCCTCGGGTGCCGGCGGCCAGCACATCAACAAGACGTCGTCGGCCGTACGCCTCATCCACCTGCCGAGCGGGCTCGTCGCCTCGTCGCAGGAGGAGCGCAGCCAGCTGCAGAACCGGGCGAAGGCGATGGGCCGTCTCGTGTCGCTGCTGGCGGCCAAGCAGGAAGAGGAGCGGGCGGCCGAGCTCATACGCATCGCTGGCGGCAAGCAGGCCCAGGTCGGCTGGGGCAGCCAGATCCGCAGCTACGTTCTGCAGCCCTACCAGCTCGTGAAGGACCTGCGCACCGACTACGAGGTCGGCAACGTCACGGGCGTGATCGACGGCGACGTCGAGCCCTTCATGGAAGCCTTCCTCGGCTGGCGCCGCCGCACCGCCGAAGAGCAGAACTAGCCGGCGACGGCGCGTCAGCGGCTGAGCATCGCCGGGCCGAGCGGTCGGCACCGGGCCCGACGGCGAACGTTGACGTCCTAGCTGCGCCCGTCGCCCGTCGGCCGTCAACGTTCGACCGTCGCTACGTCGGGTGGCTACAGGGCCTCGGGGCTCGCGTCAGCGGCTGAGCATCGATTCGTAGGGTTGTGCCGGTTCGGCGATGAGCTCCATCGAGGTGATGTGAACCCGGGGCTCGAGCGCAGCGGGGTCGTCAGGCAGGAGTTGGCCCACGACGCGGACCCATTGGTCGTCAGCGGGTTTGAGCGGTGCGCCGTCGGGCACCACGATGACGGCCAGGGCCTGGGCGTCGGCGGCACAGCACGAGATGCGGTAGCGGGCGATGCGGAACGCGCCCGTTGCGTCGGGTGAGGCTGCGACGAAGCCAGTGAACCGCACCGGCACGGCGCGCACCGTGGCGCCTGATTGGCTGCGGTCGACGAACTCGCCGAGTGAGAGCTCGTGCGGTCCCGACGAGGTAGGGAGCGGGGCCCACGCATTGGCGGCGCCGCGCGGCGCCGAGCGGGCCCGTTCGAGTGCCCCGGAGCCGAGAGCGCCCGGGGCGACGACGAGGACGGCGAGCACCGGCGCGAGGAGCAGCCAGGCGACGGGCGGGACGTGCGATCGGCGCTTCGATGCGAGGAGCAGCCAGACGCCCATGACCAGCAGCCCCGCCCCGGCGAGTACGAGCCAGGGCCGCATCCCGGGCTTCACGTAGCCTGTGTAGGCACCCGAGGCGACGAGCCGGACGAGGACTCCTCCGAGTAGGAGCGGGAACGACGCGGCGAGCGCACGTTCGAGGATGTCGCCGTGTTCCCCGGAACGTCCGTCCGGTGAACCACCGGTCGAGCGCGCCGCGATCTCCGGCGTCCTCACAGCAGAATCCGTCCGACCAGGGCGGCGGCGGCCACGGCCACGACCAGGGTGAGCGGGGCGAAGCGGATGGCGAAGCGGCGTCCGAACGTGCCGGTCTGCATCGCCACGAGCTTCACGTCGACCATCGGTCCGACGACCATGAACGCCAGGCGTGCCGTCAGCGAGAACTGGACCAGGCTGGCGGCGATGAAGGCATCGGCCTCGGAGCACACCGCGACGATGACGGCCAACCCGGCGAGTGCGAGGACGGCGAGCGGCCCGGCGCCGGCCACCCGGTCGAGAGCACTGGTGGGCACCACCGTCTGCAACGTGGCGGCGAGGGCGGCCCCGAGCACGAGATAGCCGCCGGCGTGCAGCAGGTCGTGGTGGGCGGCGCCGACGAACGTCGTGGCTGCGCCCCGTGCGCCACGCGCCGACTCGGCGGGGGCGGGGGCGGGGTGCCCGTGCCCATGGTGGGCGCCGGCCGACGCGACGGCGCCGTCCCGCGTCGACGACCGCCCGAGGCCGGGCACGTCTGACGCTGGCGCCACCTCGACCGGGTGCCAGCGGGCCCACACCCATCCGACGACGATCGCGGCGGCGAGGCTGGCGAGGAAACGGGCGAGGACCATGACCGGGCGCCCCGCGAAGGCGATCGACGTAGCGACGAGGACGACGGGGTTGATCGCCGGCGCGGCGAGCAGGAACGCCAGGGCTGCCGGCGCGGGCGCGCCGCGCTCGATCAGTCGCCCCGCCACCGGCACCGAACTGCACTCGCACCCGGGAAGCACCGCGCCCGCGGCGGCGGCCGCCGGCACGGACCACAACGCCCGACGGGGGAGTACCCGGGTGAGCGCACCGTCGGGCAGGAACGCCACGATGAGGCCGCTCGTCGTCACGCCGAGCACCAGGAACGGTAGGGCCTGCACGCAGATCGCCACGAACACGGTGGTCCACGTGCGCACGCCCGGGCGATCGAGGGCGGTTACCAGCACCGTGCGGGCGAGCACCACGAAGGCGAGCACGGCCACGAGCGCGGCGGCGCCGACCATCGACGCCGACGGCTCGGCCCGCGGGCCGGTGTCGACCGGGCCGGTGCCGACCAGCACCGTGGCGGCCGGTCCGGGGCCGACCAGCGCGGCGTCGAGCGGGTCCGCCTCGAACAGGTCCGCGGGGGCCGTCGCCGGTTCGGTCTTCACAACCGTCGAGTGTAGGTTCGACGCCGGGGCCGGAGGCGGTCGGTCGACGTCCCGGTGCCCTCGGGCGCCGACGCGTCAGCCGTCGAGGGCGCTCGGGTCGGCGGGCACGTCCACGGCGTGGGACTGGAGGACGTCGAGCGGCACGGTCGCCAGTGCCCGCTCGTGGGTCGAGGCGAGCACGACCGGGGCGGCGGCGCCGTCGAAGTGCGCGCGAAGCCAGTTCACCGCGGTGACGCACCAGCGGTCGCCGGGAACGAGCCCCGGAAACCGGTACTGCGGCATCGGGGTCGACAGGTCGTTGCCGATGCTGCGCTGGTGGGCGAGGAACTCGGCGGTCACCACGGCACAGATCGTGTGGCTGCCGACGTCCTGCGGGCCGGTCGTGCAGCAGCCGTCCCGGTAGAACCCGGTGAGCGGGTCAGTGCCGCAGGGCTCCAACTCGCCCCCGAGCACGTTGCGGTCGCTCGCCTGGCCACGTTCGCTCACCGGGCCAGTATGGCCGCCCCGGCCACCCCGGTCGGCAACGCGTCGTGCGGTGACCGCGAGCCGCCGCCACGCCGCCCTGCGACCCGGCGCCGACACCCGCCCTGACGCCGCTGAGGGCGGCTCGGCCACTAGGGTGCCGATGGCCCAGAAGCGTGCACGAACCCCTCGTCCGGCGGGCCACCACTCTCATGATCAAGCTCGAGAACGTCACCAAGAGCTACAGCACCGACGTAGTCGCCGTTCGCGACGCCAACTTCGACATCCCGAAGGGCGAGTTCGTGTTCCTCGTCGGGCCGTCGGGTTCGGGCAAGTCGACGCTGTTGCGCCTCGTCAACCGCCAGGAAGCGCCCGAGAAGGGCACGGTGTGGGTGGCCGGCACGTCGCTGTCGTCGATCCCGCGCCATCGAGTGCCGTTCTTCCGGCGCGGCATCGGGTCGATCTTCCAGGACTACAAGCTGCTGCTCAACAAGACTGTCTTCGAGAACGTGGCGTTCGCCCTCGAGGTCATCGGCAAGCCCCGCCACGTCATCCGCCAGCAGGTGCCGGCGATCCTCGAGCTCGTCAGCCTCGCCGACAAGGAGGACCGCTTCCCGCACCAGCTGTCGGGCGGCGAGCAGCAGCGCGTCTCCATCGCTCGGGCGTTCGTCAACCGGCCGCCGATCCTGCTCGCCGACGAGCCCACCGGCAACCTCGACCCGGCGACGTCCGAGGGCATCATGCGCCTCCTCGACCGCATCAACAAGACCGGAACCACCGTGGTGATGGCCACCCACGACACCAAGATCGTGAACATGATGCGCCGTCGCGTGATCGAGCTCGACCGCGGGTTCATCGTGCGCGACCAGGCGCGGGGAGTGTACGAGTAGTGCTCGGTCGCATCGCCTACATCCTGCGCGAGACGGGGGCGAGCCTGAAGCGCAACCTCACGCTCACGCTCGCTGCACTGCTCACCGTCGTGGCCACGCTCTCCCTGCTCGGCTTCTCGCTCCTCATCCAGGGCAGCGTCGGCAACCTGCTCGTGAAGTGGCGCAACGGTGTGCAGATCATCGCCTTCAACCTGCCGACGGCGACGACCGATCAGACCGACGCGACGATGAAGTTCCTGCAGGGCTCGCCCCTGGTCAAGAAGGGCGGGGTCAGCTTCGTCGACAAGCCGGCGGCGATGGCCGAGGTCAAGCGCCTGTACCCGGACTCGCC
>JAYUAM010000077.1:0-6009 GCA_043741295.1 Acidimicrobiia bacterium | reverse complement strand
CGACACCGGCGAGCACGAACGCCTGCAGGTACGCGAGCACGAACGATGCGGCGTACAGCCCGAGCGCCAACGCCAGCGTGCGGTGCAGCCGACCGAAGTCGACCCCGGTGGCCCTGTTGCGGTGCGTCAGCCCGTTGAAGATGAGGTCGGTGGCGTGACCGAGGATGCGGGGCCCGAGCACCACGAGCGTGACGCTGACGACCGCGAGGCTGAGCACGAGCAGCACGAGGGGATGCTCCGGGCCCATCCGGCGGATCAGCTGACGCGTCGTGCGCCCGAAGTCGTTCGACCGCTCGGCCGGCATGCCGACCGAGCTCATCCGTCCGCTGCCGGGTCCGCCGCGCAGTTCGGCCGCTGGCGGCCGGTCGGCGACCGCGTCGCCGCTCGCCGCGCTGCCGCCGTTCGTGCCGGCCCCGTTCGTGCCGGCGCCGTTCGTGCCGGCCCCGTTCGCGCCGGCCGTTCCGTTGGTGTTCGCCGTCGAGTCGCTCATGCGGCGTCCTCGCCGACGTGCTGCTGCGAGGCGACGATCTCGGCGTAGGTGGGACACGATTCGAGGAGATCCTCGTGGCGGCCGAGCCCGACGGGGTCACCGTCCTCGAGCACCAGGATCTGGTCGGCGTAGCGGATGGTGGACACCCGCTGGGCCACGATGACGACGGCGGCGTCGGCCGTGTGCGGCGCCAGTGCGGCGCGCAGCCGGGCGTCGGTGGCGAGGTCGAGGGCCGAGAAGGAATCGTCGAAGAGGTACATGTTCGGCTCGTGCACGAGCGCCCGCGCGATAGCCAGCCGTTGACGCTGGCCACCCGACACGTTGGCGCCACCCTGGGCGATCGGGGCATCGAGACCGCCGGGCATCTTCGCCACGAAGTCGGCGGCCTGGGCGATCGTCAGCGCTGCCCACATCTCGTCGTCGGTCGCGTCGGGTTTGCCGTAGCGCAGGTTGCTGGCGACGGTGCCCGAGAACAGATATGGCTTCTGTGGCACGTAGCCCACCTGGGCGCGCAGCACGTCGGGGTCGAGGTCGCGCACGTCGACCCCGTTGACCAGCACCGAGCCGTCCGTGGCGTCGACCAGGCGCGGCACCAGGTCCACCAGTGTGGTCTTCCCCGACCCGGTGCTGCCGATGACGGCAAGCGTCTCGCCGGCGCGGCAGGTGAGCGTGACCCCGCAGAGCACCGGGTTCTCGGCGCCGGGGTAGGTGAAGCCGACCGAGCGAAGTTCCAGGGACGCCGGGCCGGCCAGCTCGGTGACCGGCGAGGGCGACGGCACGACCGAGCTGGGCGTGTCGAGCACTTGCTGAATGCGCTCGGCGCTCACCGCCGCACGGGGGATGAGCGCGGCCATGAACGTGGCCATCATCACCGCCATGAGGATCTGGGCGAGGTAGGTGAGGAAGGCCACGAGCGCGCCGATCGTCATCGTGCCGTGGCTGATGCGGTTGGCTCCGAACCAGATCACGGCGACGCTCGACAGGTTGACGACGACGGTGACGGTCGGGAACATCACCGCCATCAGCCGCCCGGCCTTCAGCGACGTCGAGGTGAGCACGTCGTTCGCGACGCGGAACCGCTCGGTCTCCTCGGGCTCACGGACGAAGGCCCGCACGACGCGCACGCCCGTGAGCTGCTCGCGCAGGATCTGGTTGATGCGGTCGATGCGTTCCTGCATGCGCCGGAACTGCGGGATCATCCGCGAGATCGTGGTGCCCACGGCGAGCAGAAGAACGGGGATCGCCACGACCAGGATCCACGACAGGCCTACGTCCTGGTTGAGGGCGAGGATGATGCCGCCGACGGCGGTGATCGGCGCGGCGACCAGCAGCGTGCACGTCATCAGCACGAGCATCTGCACCTGCTGCACGTCGTTCGTGATGCGGGTGATCAGCGAAGGTGCGCCGAAGACGCCGACCTCCTGAGCCGAGAACGAGGTGACCTGGTGGAAGAGTCCGCTGCGCACGTCACGCCCGAACCCCATCGCCGCCTTCGACCCGAAGTACACCGCGCCGACCGCGAACCCGATCTGGAACACCGTGACCGCGAGCATCAACCCGCCGATGCGCCAGATGTAGCCGGTGTTTCCGGCGGCGATGCCGCGGTCGATGATGTCGGCGTTCAGCGTCGGCAGGTAGAGCGCGGCGATGGTCTGCGCGGTCTGGAAGGCGACCACCAGGCCGAGGACCTTGCGGTAACGGCCGAGGTGGTCGAGGAGAAGTCGCTTCAGCACGGGTCGGGCCTTTCGGGGGCGCGGGCGCCGTCGAGGAACAACGAGACGATCTCTCGCGCCTTGGGCGGTCGGTCGGGGGCGATGGACGGATGGGTGAATGCGAGCGTCAGGGCGCGCAGGGCCTGGGCCGCGTACAGCGGCGGGTAGGACAGGTGACGGCGGTGGGCGGCGAAGATGGCGACGAGACCGGTGAACGACTTTGCGCCGCCGCCCTTGGGCGGCCCCGGTGGCCGACCGAGGGCGGCGGCGAGCTGCCACAGGTCGCGCAGGCGACGCTGCATGATGGCGACGGCCTCGGTGAGCTGGTCGTCGAACGGCCTCGACGGGTCGATCTCGGCGAGCGCACGCTCGACGGCGTGAACGTCGGCCGCCGCCTCGAACACGGCTCGCAGCAGCGTGTCCTTGTCGGCGAACGCCCGGAAGACCGTCCCCTCGGCGATGCCGGCCGCCCCGGCGATCTGCTTCGTGGTGACGCCGGCTCCGAACTCGACGAGCAGCGGGCGCGCCGCCGCGATGATCGACGCCCGACGGCCCTCGACCGACATCGTCGGTGCGCGCCGGCCGGGTACCCGCGGCGCGGCGGGCACCACGTCGGCAGGAGCGGCAACGGTCGGGCGGGTCACCGGTCGAGCGTATCCCGATGGATGAGTGAGCACTCACTCATCCGCAAGATTTCGCGTCAGGTGCGCAGCGTCGCCCCGAGGCGCGCCGCTGCCGCAATGCAGGCGTCACGGACGGCGACAACGTCGGCGTCGACGAGCGTGCGGTCGGGCGCCTGCAGCCGCAGACGCCACGCCAGGTTCCTCGATCCAGAGGCGACCCCGTCCCCGCGGTACACGTCGAACAGATCGAGCCCGGCGGCCAGGGAGCCCGCCGCCGTCGACAGTTCGGAGCGCAGGTCGGCGGCCGACACCGCGTCGGGGGCGACGAACGCGAGGTCGAGGTCACTGGACGGGAACCGGCTCACCCGCTCGTACGTCGCGGTGCCGTGGTCGATGGCGAGCAGACGGTCGAGGTCGAGCGCGAGCCAGGCGACGCGCTGCGTGATGCCGTGCGCTTCGAGCACCGCCGGGTCGATCTCGCCCACCGAACCGATGACGTGCTGCGCCGGACCGACGACGAGGTCCGCCGTTCGGGTGGGATGGAGTCCGGGCGGGCTTGCCGGCCGCAGCTGCACCGGCGTCTCCAGAAGGAGCGCCGCCTCGACCTCCCGCCAGAGCGCCACTGCGGCCGGTGCCTCCCGCCCGGCGAGCACGGCCGACAGGACCTCGCGCTCCTCGGGTAGCGGTGCGTCGCGGTCGGCCCCCGGCCCGTACACGTGGCCCATCTCGAACAGCGCCACGTCGGTCGTGCGGTGCGACTCGTTGAACGCCACGGTCGTCACGAGGCCGGGCAGCAGCGAGGTGCGCAGCACCGACTCCTCGGCCACCAGCGGGTTCGTGATCGTCAGCGCGCCGGCGGGTAGGCCGGCCCGTTCGAGATCACCGGGAGCGAGGAAGGCGTTGGGCATCGCTTCGCTCAGCCCTGCCCCCACCATCACCTGGCGCAACCGGCGACGGTCGGCCTGGCGCGGCGTGAGCCGACCGCCGTTGGCCGACGTCGGCACGATCGCTCCGAGGCGGTGGTACCCGTACTGGCGGGCGACCTCCTCGATCACCTCGATCTCGGTCTGGCAATCGGCTCGCCACGTCGGGACGCGCACCGTCTGCGTGCCGCTCCCCTGCCCGGCGACGGTCTCGAACCCGATGGGCGCGATGAGTCCGGCGATCCCGGCGTCATCGAGCGTCGTGCCGAGCACGAGATTCACCCGCTCGGTGCGGACGGCGACCTCGCTGACCGCAGGCAGCGTGCCGATGGCGTCGACCGCACCGGCTGCCACCTGCAGGTTCGGGCAGGTCTCACGCAGCAGCTCGACGAAGCGCGCTACGGCGGCGGCCATGCCCTGCGGGTCGCGGCCGCGCTCGAAGCGCACGCTCGCCTCCGAGCGCACGCCCGTGCGACCGACAGTCGTGGCGATGCCCGCCGGCTCGAACCACGCGACCTCCAGCGCCACCGTGGTCGTGGCGTCGCTGATCTCCGTGTTCGCTCCACCCATGATCCCCGCCAGGCCGATCGGGCGGTCCTGCGCATCGCAGATGAGCAGGTCGTCGGCCGTCAGCGTGCGCGTGGCCTCATCGAGCGTCACGAGCTGCTCGCCGTCGGCCGCTCGGCGGATGCGGAACCCGCCGTTCTCGTGACCGGCTTCGCCGGAGGCACCCAGCGTCGACAGGTCGTAGGCGTGGTTCGGCGCGTTCAGGTCGAGCATCACGTAGTTGGAGACGTCGACAACGTTGTTGATCGGCCGCATACCGGCCCGGGTCAGGCGGTCGGCGAGCCATCCCGGCGACGGCCTCACCTCGACGCCGGTGATCACCGTCGACGTGAAGCGGCCGCAACGGTCGCCGTCGACGATCGTCACGGGCGCGGTCTGCGCCGGGCCGGTCGGCGCCGCGGCCGCCGGGTCACCGGGCGCCCTGAACGGCAGGCCGAGGTGGGCGGCGAGATCGCGGGCAACGCCCTCGTGACCCCAGCACTCTGGCCGGTTGCGGGTGAGATCGAGCTCGAACACGACATCGCCCGTGATCCCGAGCGCCTCGGACACGGGCGCGCCGAGCGGCAGGTCGCTCGGCAGCAGGTAGATGCCAGCGCCGCGATCGCGCTCGGTGTCGTTGGCGACGCCGAGCTCGTCGGGCGAGCAGAGCATCCCGTTCGACCATTCGCCCCGCATCTTGGAACGCTGGATGTCGCGCCCGTCGGGCATCATCGTGCCGATGGTTGCAAGCGGAACCAGATCACCGGGCGCCATGTTGAACGCGCCACAGCAGATCTGCAGCGACTGCCCGTCGCCGACGTCCACGAACACGAGCCCGATCCGGTCGGCGTTCGGATGCTTCGCCCGTTCGAGCACCCGCGCCACGATCACGCCCGGGATCGGCCGACCGATGTGCGTCACCGACTCCACGGCCATGCCCAACTGCGACAACGAGGTGGCCACCGTGTCCGCATCGTCACCGAACGGTGCATAGTCGTTGAGCCAGGAGAGAAGAACGTTCATCAGAACTGCTCCAGGATGCGCAGGTCGTTCGAGAAGAGCTCGCGTAGGTCGTCGACCCCGTTGAACTCCTTGGCCATGCGGTCGATGCCGAACCCGAACGCGAAACCCGTGTACGTCTCCGGGTCGACGCCGCCGGCGCGCAGCACATCGGGATGGACCATGCCGCACCCGCCGAGCTCGAGCCACGAACTGTCGGGACGTTGGATGTCGAACTCGGCCGACGGTTCGGTGAACGGGAAGTACGACGGCCGCAAACGCGACGAGAAGCCCGGCCCGAAGAACGCCTCGGTGAACGCTTGGATGCACCCGGCGAGGTGGGCGAACGTGATGCCCTTGTCCACGACGAGCCCTTCGAGCTGGTGGAACACCGGCATGTGCGTGGCATCCGGCGTGTCTCGGCGGAACACTCGGCCCGGCGCGATCACGTAGATCGGCGGCTTCACCGTCTCCATCGTGCGGATCTGCACCGGCGAGGTGTGGGTGCGCAGCACCGTGGAGCCGGGCGCCCCCCAGTCGACGAAGAGCGTGTCCCACATGCTGCGCGCCGGGTGGCCGGGGCCCATGTTCAGCGCCTCGAAGTTGTAGTGGTCGGTTTCCACCTCGGGCCCTTCGACCACCTGGAAGCCGAGCCCGACGAAGACGTCCTCGAGCCGCTGCCACGCCTGCGTCACCGGGTGCAGGTGGCCGCGCCG
>JAYUAM010000076.1:0-6009 GCA_043741295.1 Acidimicrobiia bacterium | reverse complement strand
AGGACGCGATGCTCTCCTTTGCCGATCTTGTCAGCGCAGACCGAACGCCGACCTACGCGCACCTGCCGGTCGCCCGGTCCGGAATCGAGTGGCTTGCGCTCGCCCACTGGCTCAGCGACCCGGACGTCGGCGTCGGCGAGCGCGTCCGAAGGTCCCTGAACGAGCGCATCGCATCGGCCTACGAGCAGGCGCGGCTGCCAAGCGATGCCAACCCGGAGCCCCAGCGGCACGCCCGGCTTCTCGAAGCGACGTGCCTCGGGTACACGCCGACGCCATCGAAGAAGGGGCGGCTTCGAGTTCTCGCCCCCGAGCGGCCGAGCATCACGGGCCACATCCAACGCCTGCTCGGCGGCGATGATCTCGGCAAGCTCCTGTACTCCTACCTCTCGGCGATCTCCCACGGCACTATCTGGGGGCTGGTCCAGAGCGCAGAACCGCTCGACCCGACCGCAAGCGGACCAGTCGTGACGGCAGGGCTCGTGGTAAGCGAGAAGGACATCGCGATGTTGGCTGTGGCGATGATCACCGCGCACATCACCGCCTTCGGCGGATACGCGAAGCTCGTCGGCTGGGAGGTTCCCGACTGGCAGGCCGCTGTGGCGCGCGCGGCTCCGCTGGTCGTGTCGTACGGCCGGAGGTACGCGGAAGCAGAGATGTGAGGGCAAGTTCAAAGGGTCATCGCGGCGGCCCGACGCAAGGCGGCGGCCTGAGGAGATGGACTTCCGGCTGACTGACCGACCACGCAACTGGAACGACATCTCGACTGGCGACTCGCCGACTCGTGCAAGAACGATCGGCGGTACCGAATAGCATGCTCCGCACATGGGTTCGGTTCCCACCGTCCCTCGATTCGACACCTCGATCGTTGTCGTCGCAGGTAGCGGCATGTCGCGTTGGTCGCTACGACTCGTTGTGGTCGCGAGCCTTGCGGTCGCGTCCGCGTGCGGGCACCAGACGACGCCCACGGCGACGCCGAGCCTGACCACGGCCGTGCTGTCGGCCGAGGTCGACCCGACCGTGGTCGCGGGAGCGCCGGACAGCGCCGCAACCAGCCTCGATGGTCCCTGTCCGACGCTCACGCCGGGACGCGGCGGCGTCGTCCGCTACGCCTGCGCTGACTCCGGCGATCCTGGGCATCCGCTCGCCGTGCCGGTCGACGTGTCCACCGTCGGGCCGACGCCGGTGGAGTACCGCACGCCGCTCGCCGAGGCCATCGCGAAGATGCCGATGCGGGTCACCCTGCCGACGAGCCTGCCGATCCCGGACGACGTCCAGTTCTGGTCCGACGAGCGCGCCACCGGGGTGGTCGTCCGGTGCCCGTCGAGCGGCGTCGGTCTTCTGATCGTCACCTTCCACGCCGACGTGTCGGTCTCTGCCGCGGACGCCGATCGGGAGATGGCGGCCGGCTCCTTCGCGGACGAGCACCTCATCGAGTTGTCCGACGGCACCCGGGGCACCGTCGCCTCCGACGACGCGCACATCTCGCTCATGTACTGGGTTCCCGGGCAGGGGTTCGTCCAGCTGCTCGGCGACCTGGGTCCCACCTCGGAGAAGACGCTGACGACGTACGCCGAGGAGATGCGGGCCGCCTGATTCGCCTACCGCGTTCGAGGAGCGTCCGCCTTCGAGGCGGCGACATTGGGTCGAGCGGCGGTCGGGCGATCACCAGGCCGCCGCCTGTACTTGGTCGACGGGAAAGGGCGTCACGGTGCTGTTGATCAGGGCGGTGGCGAGCGTGCCGTCGAAGCCGATGAGCAACAGCCGGTGCCCGTCATGGTCGAGCGCGGCGAAGCGGTAGCTGTCGGGCGTGTCGAGCAGCGCCGTTCCCGGGCTGCCGTCCAATGGGCAGAGATCGACGTGCGTCGGCTGGCCCACACCGACCCCGGACACTGACACGACCGCGTCCCCGGCCGCAACCTGCTGCGCCCACAGATCCAGCTGGGCCTGGACGCAGCCGAGGTTTATGGCTCGGCCGTCGGTGACGTTGGTCGCCGTCGATACGTCCAGTGCGACGGCTCCGGTGCTGGTGTCAGGGCCTGCGGCGTTCCCGTCGCGGTCGCGGAAGATGACCGTGGCGCTGTCGGCGAGCCACCACGGTCCGGCCCCCGCGCTGAACCCGTCTCGGGGTACGGCGGCGATCTCGTGGACCGCGCCAGTCGTCAGGTCACGCACGACGATCCGCTGCGACGTGCAGTCGAATGGGCTCGCCGCATACCAGGCCGCGTAGCGGCCGTCCGGGCTCACGTTGGCCTGCCACGCCCCTGGTCCCCAGTCCTCGACGGCGCCGCCCGACCCGTCGGTTGCGATGGCGCCGACCTCGGTGAGACAACCCGGTTCGCCGAGGTTCCACTCGACGATCGCCAGCCGGCGATCGGGTGTCAACGTGACGCTGACCGGCCCGGGCGCCGGATAGCCGACCGCGATCTCGGCCAACTGGCGAACGACGGAACCGGTCGTCATGTCGATCACCTGCAGCTGCCCGGTGGAGCGCCACACCACCGCCTCGATCGTCGGAAGGGGAGTTCCTGCGGTCCTCGTCGTAGACGTCGTCGTGCTTGTCGTGGTCGTCGGCGTCGGACTCGTCGACCCCACCTCCGTCGGCACGACGGCGGTCGTGTCGGTGACGTCGGGTGACGTGGTCGTCGGTTGCCCCGTGGCCGCGATCGACCCACATCCCGCGAAGCCGGCGACTACGAGGATGACCAGGGCGCGTCGAACGAGCATCGCCCGTTCGACGCTAGCGTCGCCGACGCTGGTTCCCGGACCGGCCGTGACAGCATGGTTGACAGTCGGCGTTAGGTAGCCCTAACATTGCCTCCATGTCAGCGTCACGAGTCGTGCTGCTCGGAGCCATCGCCGGGTTCACCATCTTCCTCGGTCTGCCGACGGGCCGCCTGCGCAACCCGGCGATGCGCCTGAAGGCCTTCCTCAACGCTGGGGCCCTCGGCGTGCTGATCTTCCTCTTCTACGACGTCGTCGTGCACGCCATCGAGCCCGTGGAAGGTGCCCTGACGCACGCCGCCATCGACCACGACGGCAGCTGGTGGCGGTTCGCCGGCCTCTCGACCGTGTTCGTGGTCGGGCTGGCGATCGGGCTCCTCGGGCTCGTCGGCTACGACCGGCAGCTCTCGAGCCGGGCCCGGGCCGCCCGCCCCGGCCGTTCCGTGGGCGCGGCCGCAGCGATCGACCTGCGTCCGGGCGTGATCGGCGGTCTCGATGCCGCCCGCCGCTTGGCGTTGTTCATCGCCGTCGGCATCGGCCTCCACAACTTCTCCGAGGGTCTCGCCATCGGCCAGTCGGCAGCCAAGGGCGAGATCTCGTTGGCGCTCGCGCTGATCATCGGCTTCGGGCTCCACAACGCCACCGAGGGCTTCGGCATCGTCGCGCCGCTCGCGGGTGAGACAGAACGGCCGAGCTGGCGCTTCCTCGCCGTCATGGGAATCGTCGGTGGTGGGCCCACGGTCGTCGGCACGATCGTCGGGCGCAGCTTCGTCAACGACACGGTGTACCTCGCCTTCCTCGCCCTCGCCGCCGGATCGATCCTCTACGTCGTCGCCCAGCTGTTCCGAGCCGCGTTCAAGCTGGGACATGAGTCGATGATGATGGCCGGGCTGCTCACCGGGCTCCTCGCCGGATTCGCCACCGATTTCGTGCTCGTCGCCATCGGCGCCTGAACGCTTCGGCCGCACCCGGACCGACCGCCCCGACCCGACCGACCCGACCCGACCCGCCGCACCCGAAACCGACGACCGACATGGACGACGCGGCATTCGGTCGTTCGCTCGTCGGGCGCGGACTGAGCGCGACGGAGGTCGCGACACGGGTGGCGGCCGGACAGGTGAACGCCGTCGACGAGCACACCAGCCGGTCGGTCGTCCAGATCGTCCGGGCGAACGTGTTCACGCGGTTCAACGCCATTCTCGGCACGCTTGCGGTTCTCGTTCTCGCCACTGGTTCCTGGAAAGACGCCACGTTCGGGCTGCTGATGATCGCCAACGCGCTCATCGGCATCGTGCAGGAGGTGCGGGCCAAGCGCACCCTCGATTCGCTCGCCGTGCTCAACGCCCCTTCGGCTCACGTCCGGCGCGACGGCGTGACGATCGAACTGCCCGTCGAGCAGATCGTGCTCGGCGACACCATCGAGCTGCGGGCCGGCGACCAGGTCCCTGCTGACGGCGCCGTGATCGACACGCACGAACTTGAGGTCGACGAGTCGTTGCTCACCGGCGAGTCCGATCCCGTGCTCAAGGCCGTAGACGACGAGGTACGGTCCGGCTCGATCGTCGTGGCGGGACGGGGCCTGGTCACCACGACGGCAGTGGGCGCCGATTCCTACGCCCGACGCATCGCCGCCGACGCCCGGCGGTTCACCGTGACGAAGTCGGAGCTGGTGGCCGGCATCAACACCTTGCTCACCTACATCTCGTGGGCGCTCGTCGTCGTCGGTCCGATCCTGTTCTGGAGCGAGCTGCGCTCGAACTCGAACTGGCGCACGGCGGTCACCGGGGCCACCGCCGGACTGGTCGGCATGGTGCCCGAGGGCCTCGTGCTGCTGACGACGTTCGCGTTTCTGGTCGCCTCGTTGACGCTCGCGCGCCAGCAGGTTCTCGTGCAGGAGCTGCCGGCGGTCGAGGGGCTGGCCCGCGTCGACGTCGTGTGCCTCGACAAGACCGGCACGCTCACCGAGGGCGACATCGAGTTCACGGCCTTCGAGCCGGTCGGCGACCCGGCGCGCGACGGCGACATCGACGGCGACATCGACATCGGCATCGGGGGCGGCATCCAGTCCGTGCTCGGCGCGCTGGCCGACGACCCGAACCCGAACGGCACGCTCGTCGCCCTCTCCCGGTCCTTCACGGCACCCGCCGGTTGGACGCGCACCGGGTCGGTGGCGTTCTCGGGGGCCCGCAAGTGGAGTGGCGTGACGTTCGCCGATCACGGCACCTGGGTGCTCGGCGCGCCAGAGATCGTCCTCGACCGTGCCAAGGCGCCGCATGCCGCGGGTATGGTCGACGGGGTCGACTCGACCGGCAGCATCCGTAGGCGCGTGGACGAGTTGGCGTCGAGCGGCCAGCGCGTGCTCGTGCTCGCCCGCGCACCGGATCCGCTGCACGGCGGCGGCGACCAGCTCCCCGCGGTGACGCCCGTGGCGCTCCTCATGTTCGACGAGCGCGTCCGCCCCGATGCCGCCGAGACACTCCGGTACTTCGGCGAGCAGGGGGTGGCGCTCAAGGTGATCTCGGGCGACAACCCGCGCACGGTCGCCGCCGTGGCCGCCCGGGTCGGCTTGCCTGGAGCGTCGCGCTCGTTCGACGCTCGCGAGCTTCCCGACGATCCCGAGCAGCTGGCCGACGTGCTCGAAAGCCACGACGTCTTCGGCCGCGTCACCCCGCAGCAGAAGCGGGCGATGGTGCGCGCCCTGCAGTCGCGAGGTCACGTTGTGGCGATGACCGGCGACGGCGTGAACGACGCCCTCGCTCTCAAGGACGCCGACATCGGTGTGGCCATGGGCTCCGGAGCGGCGGCGACACGGGCGGTGGCTCAGCTCGTGCTGATCGACGATCGGTTCGCCCATCTGCCGCGCGTCGTGGCCGAAGGTCGGCGGGTGATCGCCAACATCGAGCGCGTCGCCAGCTTGTTCGTCGTTAAGAACATCTACTCGCTGGTGCTCTCGCTCGCCGTGGCGATCGCGCGTGTTCCCTTCCCGTTCCTACCCCGGCACCTGACGATCATCTCGAGCCTCACGATCGGCATCCCGGCGTTCGTCCTCGCGCTCACGCCGAACACCACCCGCTATCGACCCGGGTTCCTGAGCCGTGTGCTCCGCTTCTCGGTTCCCGCTGGCGTGCTCACCGCCGCCGGTGTCTTCCTGTCGTACCGGGTGGCGAGGACGCTGCAGGTCCCCTCCGATCAGGCGCGCACGGCAGCGTGCATCACCACGGTGGTGATCGGGTTGTGGATCGTCGTGCTGCTCGCGCATCCGCTGGCGCGGTGGAAGATCGGGCTCGT
>JAYUAM010000075.1:0-2525 GCA_043741295.1 Acidimicrobiia bacterium | reverse complement strand
ACGATCACCCGCATCGTCGAGGCCACCCGCGAGGTGTTCCAGAGCCACGGGTACTCCGGCACGACAGTGGACGAGATCACCCGGGTCGCCGACGTGTCCCGCGCCTCGTTCTACACGTACTTCCCGTCGAAGCGCGAGGTTCTCCTGGCGGTCGGCGCCCACGCCGCTAGCGGGAGCGTGGCGATCATCGAGCGGCTCCCGGAGTACGGCACGAGCCGCTCCGGGCTGGCCGTGTGGGTCGCCGAGTACTTCGACTTCCTCGACGTGCACGGCAGCTTCTCGTTCGCGTGGACGCAGGCGGCGCACGAGGACGACACGATCCGCACCGCCGGCATGAAGCGCCACCTCAGCATCTGCCGCACGCTCGGGCAGCGCCTCACCGAGACGGCTGGCCGGGCCGCCGAGCACCCCACCGAGCTCGGCCTCGTGGCCAGCAGCACGCTCGAGCGGGCGTGGGGCTACGGCCAGCTCTACGGCGACGCGGTCGACCGCGGCGTGCTCGTCGAGCAGGTGGCCCAGACGCTGTGGGGCGCCGCCCGGCAGGCGGCGCCGAAGGCCGCAGCGCGACGCTGAGCATGGCCGTCGACCACTTCGAACTGCGCCCGACCGACGATCCGCTCCGGTTCGCGTGGGAGCCGCCCCCGCTCCTGCTCACGCCGGCCACCACGTTGCAGGGTGGCGCCGGACTCGGCGCGGCGGCGACGGCGCTCGAGAGGGTCACCGGGCGGCCGACGATCTGGGCGACCGCGCAGTACCTCTCGTTCGCCGCCGGCACGGAGCCGATCGACCTCGAGGTCACGGTCGAGGTCGCCGGCCACAACACCACACAGGCGCGCTGCGTGCTGTCGCGAAGCGGCGAGGAGATCCTCACCGCCCACGGGGCCCTCGGCCGGCGCTCGTTCGACGACGAGGGCGTGTGGTGCACGATGCCGGCGGTCCCGGCGCCCGACGACTCGCCGCCCTTCAAGTTCTTCGAGCACGGACGTGGGCACATGGGCGATCTGGTCGAGCTGCGCCTGGCGCGCGGCCGCCAGCTCGAGGAGATCGAGACGGCCGGCGGGCGCGGCGACGGCTCGTTCGCGCTGTGGGCGCGGGCCTGGGAATCAGTGCGTGCCGTGACCGTTGCGGATCTGGCGTTCATCGGCGACTTCATGCCCCTCGGCTTCGCCGACGCGATGGGCGCACCCTACGCCGGGAACAGCCTCGACAACACGGTCCGGGTCGGCCAGCTCGTCGCCACCGACTGGGTGCTGCTGTCGGTGCACGTGCAGCAGGTGGCGAACGGCTTCGGCTATGGCCGGGCCGAGCTGTGGGCGCGGGACGGCACGCTGCTCGGCGAGGTCAGCCAGAGCGCGGTGCTGCGCCTGCACTCACGGATCCGCGACGCTGGCCGGCCGCCGCGAACCTGACCGAGGTCGCCGCTCAGCGTCGCCGCGGGTGGCGCTGCAGCTCGGCGAGCAGCGGCTGGCTGTACGCCACGCGACCGGTGAGCCGCTTCGGGTCCGCGCTGCACAGCGCGAGCGCTGCTTCGGCCATCCACGACACGTCCTCGAGGGCGAACTCGGCGACGAGGTCGTGAGCACCAGCCCCGGGCGTGGCTACGTTGTCCCACGGGGCGAGGGAGTTCACGGCGATGCCGTCGTCGTACACCTCGGCCGCCAACCCGGTGGTGAAACGGTCGAGCGCCGCCTTCACCATGCCGTACACGGAGAAGCCTCGCTTGTAGACGTCCAGGAACGGCGGGCCCTGCGGGTGGATGCCGGCCCGGCTCGTGATGTTGAGGATCCACCCCTGCTTTCGCTCGCGCATGCCCGGCACGACCATCTGGGCGAGCTCGAACGGCGCCCGCACCTGCACCTCGAACATCAGGTCGTACCGCTTCTGTGGGAACTCGTCGAACGGGATGTAGAACGTGACCGCGGCGTTGTTCACGAGGATGTCGATCGGCCCAAGCTGCTCGACCGTCTCGGCCACCATTCGGTGCCGATCGGCCGGCTTCGAGATGTCGGCCTGCACGGCTGCGACGGTCCCGCCGGCCGCCGTGATCCGCGCCACCGTCTCGGAGAGGGAGCCCTCGTACTTCGGATCGGGGTCGAGCGTTCGTGCGGCGACGGCAACCGTCGCGCCCGCCAGTGCGAGCCGTTCGGCGATCGCCGCGCCGATGCCACGGCTTGCACCGGTAACCAGTGCGACGCAGCCCTCACACTCCCTGTTGTTCGCCAACGACACTTCGGCCCTCGCTTTCGTTGCGGCTCACGCTAGCTCTCCGGCCGGACCGCCGAGGATCGGCGCGCTGAGGCCTGTGAGCCGATCGGAAGTGACGTGGACCGCTGCGCCTTGAATTGATCATCGCCAGGAGTTCGTCGATCCTGTCCCACGCGGCGAGCGCGTACGTGCCAACGACTCGGACTGCGGGGTCGGGGTGCGACTGAAGACGCTCAACGAGGGCGGGACGACTCGAGGTTGGCACGTTCGTCCAGTCGAGGTTCGAGCGGAAGCGCTCACGACGATGGGACCAGCGTCTT
>JAYUAM010000074.1:0-6017 GCA_043741295.1 Acidimicrobiia bacterium | reverse complement strand
ACGACCACGACCACGACCACGACCACGACCACGACCGACAACCCGGCAGTGACCCCGACCAGAACCGCGTGTTCACCTACTACGACGGTCGCCTGTGGGCAGCGTTCTACGAGGAGCTCGAGCGCAAGGCCCCGCTCCCCAAGATCCTGACCGATGCCCAGATCGACTGCCTCGGTCGCGAGATGGCCCTGTTCCACATCGAGTGCGCGCGCCTAGCGCCGAACGTGCCGCTCACGTCGAAGTCGTTGAAGTCGGATGCCATCCATCTCCTCGAGACGGTCACGAACCGCCACTCCGCCGCCCGGTTCGCCCTCGAGCCCGACGAGCTGGAGGTGGTCCGCCGCCACACGCACGACTTTCTCACCGAGCTCGAGCGGGTGAGCTACGACTACTGGCCGAAGATGCCCGTGCTCATCGACTGGAACCTCAGCAACTTCTCCGTCGAGATGAAGCCCGACGGTCAGTTCGTGCTGTTCAGCCGCTGGGACTACGACTGGTTCCGCATCGAACCGCGCACGCTCGACTTCTACTTCCTGTCGCGCGTGTCGAGTCGCACCGGCGACCGCACGCACTTCACCTACTCCCCCCACACCCTGCTCGAACCCCGGTTCCAGCGCTTCCTCGCCGCGTACCACGCGGTGTACCCGATGACCGAGACCGAGGTGCGCTTCCTGAAGGAGTGCTACCGCTTCTTCATCCTCAACTACGTGATCGCCGAGGGCGACCACTTCTTCGTCGAAGACTTCTGGCGCCGCCTTCAGAAAGAGGCCGTGCACGCGTACCTGCCAGCGGTCGATGCGCTCGACCTCGAGCCGCTCCTACAGATCGTGCGTTGATCCGGACGATCGACACGCGTTCGTCAGGATGTGCTCAAGCTCGCGGGTGCGCCGTCCACGGTCTCCGTGCGGCATCCACGGTCAACCCGTGCTGCTCGATCCCGACACCCCATCCTGCGCCACGACCACGGCTACCGTCGCCGCGACGACCGCGCCCACCACGAGCGGGTCCCGGCCGACCACCGGGGCAGCGGCGATGTTCACCTGCCCCCGGCCCCCTCTGCCCGGGCGGCTGGCCGAGTTTGGCGACGACGCCTGGGACGCTGTCGACCTTGCGCTCGCCGAGCTGGCCGACCGGCGCGCCATGCTCGTCGACGCGCTGGCAGCGAGCGGCGAGCAACGCGTCGGCCTGCTCGTCGACAACCTTCGTCGACACGCCCACACCGTGCGCGGTACGGCCGCCTTGCTCGGTGACGATGTCGTCGTCTACGCGGCCGCCGCGCTGGAGAACGTGGACCCGGCGACCGACGTGGCCGTGCGGGTGCAGCGACTCGTGGACGCCATCGGTCGCATGATCGTGCGCTGGAGCCCGATCGAGGATGCCTCGCTCGACCGCTGGCTCGCGCACACAGCGTGACCAGCCCGCTCACCTGCCGATGGTCGATCGTGCGGCCCCTCACGTGCCGACCCGCGAACGCCACGCGACCGTCACATTGCACTATGTGATAGCCAAACCTTTCCCAAAGGTCGCACCACTATGGTGCTCTCGACGATGGCCGTGACGACGACACCCGAGCGGCCCCAGGTCGGTTCCTCCGAGGCTCCCGGCCGCCGGTTCGTCAGGGGCCACGGCGGGGGCCCGACCACCCGTCGAATGGTGGTGCGAGCCGCCATCGTCGCGCTCGTCGGAGCGGCTGTCACGTGCGTGCTGCTGGCGTTGTCGCTCGAGAACATCACCCAACGGGTGGCCGGCAGGCGGGCCGTCGAACGGGCGCTGCGACGCGGCGAGGTCGACAGTCGGACGATCTTCACGCCGTACGTCACCGACGATGCCTTGGCCGGGGTCCCCGCGGCGCGGATCGCTCTTGACGCGGTGACGGCGCGCTACCTGCGGGCGAGCGGCGCCGTCCGCTTCAAGATCTGGACGGCCGACCAGCGCGTCGCGTTCTCCGACGAGCACCGCCTCATCGGCCGTCAGTACGTACTCGCTCCGGACGAGTTGGCCGCATTCGAGACCGGGCGCTCGGCGGCCGAGATGCGAGACCTCTCGAGGCCCGAGAACGAGTTCGATGGTCCGGCGCGCCGCCTGCTCGAGGTCTACGTGCCCGGGGCGACCGACGGCGGCCGGCCGGTGCTGTTCGAGATGTACTTCCCCCTCGCGCTGGTCCAGGAGTCCGAACGTGACATCCGGGCCCACTACGTGCCGCTCCTCGTCGCGGTCGTCGCGGTCCTCGCGCTGATCCAGGTACCTGGATCGATCGGGCTGTCGCTGCGACTGCAGCGCACGCGTCACGCCAAGGCGGCGCTTCTGGCGCGGCTGCTGTCGGTGTCCGATGCCGAGCGGCGCCGGGTAGCCGGCGAGATCCACGACGGCGCCGTGCAAGACCTGATCGGCCTCGGCTACGCCCTCGGCGGCATCGCTGAACGGGCATCCGCCGCCGAATCGGAGCAGCTCCGGGAGCTGTCCGACGGGCTCACGACGGTGGTCGGGCGTCTACGGCAGCTGCTCACCGCCATCTACCCGACCGCCGTCGGCAGTGGCGACCTCGACGCCGTCGTCACCTCGCTCGCCTCGGGACTGCGCCGACGCGGCGTCGAGGTCACGATCGACATCCACGAAGAAGTACCCATGAACGAAGCCGAGGAGGCAGTCGTGCTGCGAACCATCAGTGAGCTCCTGCACAACATCGAGACCCACAGTGAAGCCTCGATGGTGTCGATCCGGTTGAGCCGAACGCGACGGACCGTCGATCTCGAGGTCAGCGACAACGGTTCCGGTTTCGAATGGAGCGCAAACGGGCCGCGCCACACTCCCGGCCACTTCGGCCTGCGACTGATCAGCGATCTGGCGCGCGACAGCGGAGGATCGCTGGCCATCGCCGCCCGGCCTGGTCACGGAACCACCGCCCGCCTCACGTTCCCGAGCGACCGATGATCGGCGTACTGGTCGTCGACGATCATCCGCTCGTGCGCGCCGGGCTCGGTCAACTGATCTCCTCGACCGACGACCTCGTGGTCGTCGGCTCGGCGAGCACCGGCGAGGCCGCGGTCGCGCTCGCCGCAGAACTGCGCCCCGACGTCGTGCTCATGGACATCGAACTGCCCGCGCTCGACGGCATCGGCGCGGCCCGCGCCATCGTCGAGGAGCGGCCGGGCACCGTCGTCGTGATGCTGTCCACCTACGACGACCCGAAGCGGGTCGAGGCGGCGATCGATGCCGGCGTCAGCGGGTTCCTGAACAAGAGCATCTCGCCCCAGGCACTGCTGGCGTGCATCCGCATCGCCCCGCACGAGTGGGTGTCCTACGTCGCCGCCGGGGCTCCGACCCCCACCGTGTCGATGCGCCCACCGCTGGCGGCCCGGGCCGCCAAGCTGCTTGAAGCTCGCGCACTGGCCAAGGCGCCGAGCGCGTAGCGGCGCTACTGCCTGAGCACACCGTCGACGATGTGGACGGTGCGGTCGGCTCGGGCCGCCATCCGTTCGTCGTGCGTGACGATGATCGCGGCGATACCCCGCTGCTTCATCTCGGTCTCGATCAACTCCATCACCTGTTCGCCGAGCTTGCTGTCCAACGCCGACGTGGGCTCGTCGAAGAGCACCAGGATCGGGTCGTTCATCAGGGCCCGCCCGATCGCAACGCGCTGACGCTGCCCGCCGGACAGCTGCCCGGGGAGGTGCCCGGCGCAACCGTCAAGACCGAGCTCGCCCAAGAGTTCGTCTGCGCGCCGCCGGGCCGGCCCTCGCGACCTCTTGCCGATTTCGTCGACGACCAACAGGTTCTCGCGGGCCGTGAGGAACGGCACGAGGTTCACGGACTGGAACACGAAACCGACCGAGTCGCGCCGGAAGCCGGTGAGCTGCTTCGGGCTGTAGCCGGTGATGTCCTGACCACCGACGACGATCGTTCCGTCCGTCGCCGACAGGATGCCGCCGGCGATGGAACAGAGCGTCGTCTTGCCCGATCCTGACGGGCCGACGAGGGCCACGATCTCGCGGGCGCCGACCGTGAGAGTGGCCCCGTCGAGTGCGACGACGTCGGAGTCGCCCATGCGGTAGACCTTGCGCACGCCGGTCATGCGCAACGCCGGGGCGTTCGGCCGGGACTCGGGTCCACGATCGCGATCCGTTCGGCTCGTGGTGTTCGTCATTGGGCATTTCCGATCGCCGAGGCAGGGTCGGTGCGAAGGACGCGGCGCAGCGAGAAGGCGCAGCCGAGCACGGCGGCGACCAGGAGCAGGGCCGTGCTGGTCAGCACCCGTTGTGGTGAGAGCACGAAGGGAATCGTGCCGGAAGGAATCACGATCTCGAGGACGACCGCCAGGGCGCACCCGATGGCGGATGCGACCAACGTGACGATCACCGCTTGAAGGACCAGGCTGAAGAAGAGTGTCCGCGATCTCGCCCCGATGGCCTTCAACACGCCGTAGAGGCCGGCCCGTTCGACGGTGAGCAGCGCGAAGAACAACGTGACTACGACGAGGGCGACGCCGACCGTGACGGCGATGATCTGGTTGAACACACCGCGTTGCTCGGCGACGCCGGGAATGCCGTTGGCGGCCTCGGCGACGCTGAAGGAGCGGGTCCGCCCGCTCGTCAACCGGTCGATGTCGCGGGTGAGGTTGGCCCCGCCCACCTGCACCGGGTGATTCCGGTTGGCGGACTTCGCCTCTGTCCGGCCACTGCGTACGAGCAACGACTGGAACACGCCGTCAGCGACGATGGTGTTCGGGCGGTTCGCGTTCTGCACGCTCCTCCACGTGGCCGGCGACGCCCACAGCGAGCCCAGACCGAGGTAGCTCGCCCCGCTCACGAATCCGACGATCGTTACCGACGAGCGGGCCGGACCGATCAGCAACGTCATACCCTTCTTGACCCCCTGGTCCCGCAGCAACGTGTCGGCGTAGGCTTCGCCATCGTCGGGCGGGGCCGGAATGCCTCGCGGGGGAATCTCGTATCCGAACAGCGCGACATCGATCAGGTCGCGCGGACCGGCGTTCGGTAGACGGGCTCCCAGCTGCACCACGCCGACGCCGCCGATCTCGGCGACTCCGGGAACCTGGGTGACGAGTCGGCGCAGGGCTATGGACACACGACTGCGTTCGAACGAACCGCCGGCGCGCGACGAGTAGACGATGATGTCGGCATCCTGCGCCTTGACCGCGGCTACGGAGCGGTCGATGAGCCCGTCGAGAAGTCCCCCGAGGAACATCAACAAGACGGCGATGAGGGTGAGGGTGACGGTGGCGATCGCGAAGCGGCCTGGTCGCCGTCGCAACTCGCGCAGCGCCAGCATCATGCGCCCAGCCCCGTTCCCGCCGTCGCCGCCAACGGGTCGATTCGGAGCACCCGCTTGACGGCGAACAACGCGCTCAGAACACCGAGAACCACGAGCGCGGTCGCCCAGCTCACGACGGCCGCCGTCTCGAAGCGGAGCGGGATGCGGCCGAGTCGCTGAGAGGACGTCGGCGTGTAGAGCAACGTGCCGAGACCGATGCCGGAGCCGAGCACGATCAGCACCTGGACCATGAGCGAGGACACCAGCCGGCCGGCGGGGGCACCGATGGCGCGGAGCAGGGTCAGCGAGTTGGCCTTCTGGAAGGTGAGGATCAGGAAGAACAGGGCCATCACGAGCGGCACGACCAACCCGTACAGGCCAAGCACGAGGAGGAACGACGACCGGACGGCGGCGACGCCAGGCGCGTTCGCCTCGGCATCGGACCGGGTGAGCGCGTCGAGGTGATCGCTCGCTGCGTTGATCCGCGCGACCAGTTCGGCGGCGCTCACTCCGGCGGCCGGCTCGACGCCGATGACGCTCGGATGGGGGTCGGCCTTCAGATCGACAGCGAGGACGGCCTTCTCGAAGGTCTCGTACGTCGTGAAGATCGTCGGCAACGCGCTCAGACTCACATCGCGCGCCTGGCCGACGATCGTGATCTCGTAGTCGCCGGGTTCCACGAACAGGCTGTCGCCGATCTTGTACCCGTCTCCGGCATCGGCCTCGCTCGCCACTCCCTCTCCGGG
>JAYUAM010000073.1:0-6020 GCA_043741295.1 Acidimicrobiia bacterium | reverse complement strand
GCACGAGCGGGCCTTCGCACTTGCCGCCGAGGTCGCCAAGGGCGCGCTCGCCGCCCAGGCGTTGGCCAAGCGGGCCATCGACGAGGGGATGCAGCGCTCGTTGGCCGACGGGCTCGCGCTCGAGCGCGAGCTGTTCGTCGAGGTCTTCCGCACCGACGACAGCCAGGTGGGCGTACAGAGCTTCCTCGCCAACGGCCCCGGCAAAGCCACGTTCACCGGTCGCTGACCGGCCAGGCCGAGCCGGGCACCGCCGCCCGCGAGGCGATGCGCTATGCCCAGGCGATGCGGCCGAGCTCGACAGGGGTGGCGAGGCCGGGGTGGTTCGGCACGACGCGCACGGTGAAGCCGTAGCGACCGGCTGAACCACAGGGCACGGACCCTTCGAAGCTCACGTCGCCGCCGTCGGCGTGGCCGCTGTTGGCCATCGCCGACACGACCGGGTCGACGAGCTCGTCGCCCTGGCCGACGCCGCCGTGCACGAGTTGCACGGTGACGTCCTCGGGACGCAGCGAGCCGAGCTGCACGAGCGCTGTCACGTGACGGGCCGAACCGAGCTCGGCCGTCGCCGAGTCGGCGACGACATCGACGACGCCCACCGACGACCAACCGGCGAGCACCTGGGTCTTCCATGCGGCGAGCGCCCGCGCCGGGGCCATACCGTCGGCCGTCATCGCCCGCGCGCCGGCGGCGGCCGGTTCGTAGAGCCGCTCCACGTACTCGCGCACCATGCGGCTGGCCGTCACCTTCGGGCCGAGCGAGGCGAGGTTCTGCTTCACCCGGGCCAGCCATCGGCGGGGCGCGGGGCCTTCGGTGCGGACGTAGAACATCGGCACGATCTGGTGCTCGAGCAGATCGAACAGGCTGTTCGCCTCGATCTGGTCGCGCTTGGCGAGGTCGGTCTCGCCCTCGGCCGAGCTGATCGCCCAACCGTTCTCACCGTCGTACCACTCGTCCCACCAGCCGTCGAGGATCGAGCAGTTCAGGCTGCCGTTGAGCGCGGCCTTCATGCCGCTCGTGCCACACGCCTCCTGCGGCCGGCGCGGCGTGTTCAACCACACGTCCGCGCCGCGGTAGAGAGCGCGGGCGACGGCGATGTCGTAGTCCTCCAAGAACACGAAACGATGGCGGATGCCCAGCTCGTTGGAGAACTGCTGGATCTCCTGGATCAACGCCTTGCCGTGGTCGTCGGCCGGGTGGGCCTTGCCGGCGAACACGAACTGCACGGGCTTGTCGGGCGACAGCAGCAGCGCCTTCAGGCGGTCGGGTTGGCTGAGCAGCAGCGTGGCCCGCTTGTAGGTGGCGAACCGGCGGCCGAACCCGAGCGTGAGCACCTTCGGGTCGAGCGCGCCGTCCACCCATGCTACGTCGGAGCCGGCGAGCCCCTTGGCCGTGAGGGCCAGTCGCTGGCGCTCGCGCACGAAGCTCACCATGCGCTCGCGGCCCACCTCGCGGGCGCGCCACAGCTCGTCGTCACGGATCGTCATCGCCTTCGCCCACTCGGCGTCGTCGGCCCCGTCCCACGCCGGGGTGACGGCGCGCGAGAGCAGCTCGGCGATCTCCGGCGCCACCCACGTCGGCGCGTGCACGCCGTTCGTCACGGAGGTGATCGGCACCTCGTCCACCGGCACGTCGGGCCACAGCCCGCCGAACATCTCGCGGCTCACGGCGCCGTGCAGCGCGGCGACACCGTTGGAGCGGGCGGCGAGGCGCAGGCCCATCACGGCCATGTTGAAACGCGACTCGTCGGGCTCGTCGTCGCGGTGACCAAGGGCGAGCAGCTCGTCGATCGTGAGCCCACACTGCGCGGCGAAGGCCGAGAAGTACTTGCGCATCAGCTCGGCCGAGAAGCGGTCGATGCCCGCCGGCACCGGCGTGTGGGTGGTGAAGACCCCACCGGCTCGCACCGCCTCGAGTGCCTCACCGAACTTGAGCCCGCCGGCCACCAGCTGGCGGATGCGCTCGAGCCCGAGGAACCCGGCGTGACCCTCGTTCGTGTGGAACACCTGGGCGTCCAGGCCGAGGGCCTGCAGCGCACGGATGCCGCCGATGCCGAGGATCATCTCCTGGCGCAGCCGGTGCTCGGTGTCGCCGCCGTACAGGCGGTCGGTGACGCCGCGGCACGTCGGGTTGTTCTCATCGACGTCGGTGTCGAGGAGGTACAGCTGCGTGCGGCCGACGTCGGCCCGCCACACCTGGGCGTGGCACGTGTCGTCGCCGAGCTCGACGCTCACGCGCACCCCGTCGCAGAGCGTGAGGGCGAGGCCGTAGGGGTCGAGGGACGGGAAGCGCTCCTGCTGCCACCCGTCGAGCGAGAGGCTCTGGCGGAAGTAGCCGCTGCGGTAGAAGAGGCCGATGCCGACGAGCGGAACGCCGAGGTCCGACGCCGCCTTCAGGTGGTCACCGGCGAGCACACCGAGGCCGCCCGAGTACTGGGGCAGCGCTTCGGAGATGCCGAACTCCGGGGAGAAGTAGGCGACCAGGCCGAGGGGGCTGGCACCGGCCGGGCGCGAGTACTGGAACCAGAGCGACTCCGACAGGTAGCGCTTGAGGTCGCCGTCGAGGTCGGCCAGCTCGCGCAGGAACGCCGGGTCCTTGGCGCAGGCCGCCATGCGCTCCTGGCGGGCGAGGCCGAGCGTGCGCACCGGGTCGTGGGCGGTGGCCTCCCAGGCGTCGGCGTCGAGCCAGCGGAAGAGGTCGCGCGTGCGGTCGTCCCAGCTCCAACGCAGGTTCATGGCCAGCCGTTCGAGGGCCGCGAGCGGCTCGGGCAGGCGGGGACGGACGCTGAATGATCGCAGTGCCTTCATGGGAGCCTTCGTCGTTCGGGCCACGGCGGGTGTCCGCCGTTCGCAATGGGTGGTCGCCTGGTCGCCGACGGAGTCGGCGGTCGGTCGGCGATCACCCTATGCGCCGGCGGCGGACCCGGGCCCGGTCTGACCTGTTCCTTGCCGATGTGGTGCTGTGACATTTACGAGGCCACCGCCGGGCCGATAGGGTTACGAACCCCTCGGGCCTGTCGCCCGGGGCGCTTGCCCACTTCCCATGACCACGCATCCCGACTTGGCGGACGAACAGGCGTACGTCGATCGTGCGTACGCCTGCCTGGAACGGTCCCGTGCGGACGCGTGGCGTCTGCGCGACATGACGGAGGTCGGTCGGGGCGGCACCCATCAGGCCCGCTACGAGGCCGAGGTGTTCGAAGGGGCCATCGCCCATCGCCTGGAACGGCTCGACCTCGGCGACGCCGCCCTCGTCTTCGGCCGCATCGACCGTTATGTCGAGTCGCCGGTGACTGGGGGCGGTCCGGAATCGCCCGGTGCGGCGAACGGCGACGGTGTCGCGCCGGCGAACGGCGACGGTGTCGCGCCGGTGAACGGCGACGGCGTCGGCGGGCCGGCGGTGGAGGCGTTCCACATCGGGCGCCTGGCGGTGGCCGACGAGGAGAGCGAGCCGGTGGTGGTCGACTGGCGGGCGCCGGTTGCCGAGCCGTTCTACCGGGCGACCGGACGCCACCCGATGGGCCTCGCCCGGCGGCGGCACTTCGCGGTGAAGGGCCACGAGATCCTGGCCATCGAGGACGAGCTGTTCGGCGACGACCACCTCGGCGTATCGGGCGAGGTGCCCGAGGGCATCCGCGGCTACTCGACCCTGCTTGCCGCTCTCGAACGCGGTCGCACGGGAGCCCTCGGTGACATCGTCGCGACGATCCAGGCCGAGCAGGATGAGATCATCCGCTCACCCCAAGCGGGCGTGCTCGTCGTGCAGGGCGGGCCGGGCACGGGCAAGACGGTGGTCGCTCTGCACCGCGCTGCGTATCTGCTCTACACCTTCCGCTTCCCGCTCGAAGAGCAGGGCCTGCTCGTGATCGGTCCGAACCGGCTCTTCCTGCGCTACATCGAGCGCGTGCTGCCGTCGCTCGGCGAGGCCGGCGTGGAAGAGGTCATGCTCGTCGACCTCGTCCCCGACGTCACGTTCGGCGCCGTCGACCGTGCCGAGGTCGCCCGGATGAAGGGCGACGTTCGGATGGCCGACGTCGTGGCCAAGGCCGTGCGTGACCGCGAGCGACCGCTGCGTGAGGACCTGGTCGTGCCGTACGGACTCACGAACCTGCGTCTGCGGGTGGGCGAGTCCGGCGCGATCGTGCGCGATGCCCGCCGCCGCTTCCGGCGCCACAACGGCGCGCGGAAGTTTGTCGAGAACGAGGTGTTCGCCGCGCTCGCCGCGTCGGGCCGTGAGGAGATCGCCACCGACGCGGTGCGCGAGAAGGTGCGCTACCACGACGACGTGCGCGCCGCCCTCGAACGGATGTGGCCGGTGCTCACGCCGGCCCAGTTGCTCAACGACCTGTTCGGCTCGCGCCCGCTGCTGAAGCTCGCCGCCGCCCGGTGGCTGACCGAGGACGAGTGCGACCTGCTCTACCGCGAGCGGCCCCACGACGCCGACAACGTCACCTGGAGCGAGGTCGATGCGGCGCTGCTCGACGAGGCGCGGGCGCTGCTCGGGCCGAAGCCGCCGTCGAAGGCGGTGCGCGCCGCTAACGCCCGCGCCGCCGCCGAGGGCACACCGCCGGTGCCCGAGGACGAGATCCGCACCTACGGCCACATCGTGATCGACGAGGTGCAGGACCTCTCGCCGATGCAGCTGCGCATGGCGTCGCGGCGCAGCCTGAACGGCTCGATGACGGTGGTCGGCGACCTCGCCCAGGCCACCGGCCAGCACGCCCCCGCGTCGTGGGACGACATGCTCGCCCACCTGCCCGACCGCAAGCCGGCCCGCGTCGTCGAGCTGACGGTGGGCTACCGCATCCCCGAGACGATCATGGCCATCGCCAACCGGCTCTCGGCCGTCGCCGTGCCCGGCCTCACCCCGCCGCGGTCGGTGCGGGTCGGCGACCGTCCGCCGATCGTCGTGTCGACCACGCCCGAGGCGCGGGCCGACGCCATCGCCGCCGCCGTGCGCGATCTCACGAGCCTGATCGGGGACGGCATGGTCGCCGTGATCACGCCGACCGCGTGGACCGATGCGGTGGCCACCGAGCTGGAGGCCCGCGGCCTGCGCATCGGGCGCGCCGCCGGCCGGCTCGCCCTCGACGAGGCCATCAACGTCGTGCCCGTGTCGTTGGTGAAGGGTCTCGAGCTCGACGGCATCGTCGTCGTCGAACCGGCCGCCATCCTGCGCGACGAATCGCAAGGTCTGCGAGCCCTGTTCGTCGCCCTCACGCGCGCGACGCGCGAGCTGGTGATCGTGCACAGCGAACCCCTGCCCGAGGTCCTCGGCCCGATCGGCTGATCAGGCCCGGTCGCCGTTCGTCGACGGCCGGGTCCAGGTCGAGTGAACGGTCGACCCGCGTGTGTGCGTGTCACCATGGACCGCGTGCCCCGCATCCGCTTCGGCTCGATATTCCGGATCGCGCTGACCGTCGCCGTCCTCGCCGGCTTCTACTCGGTGTCGAGGCACTTCCTGCGGGCCGTGAAGAACCAGGGCACCGCCGAGGCGACACGCGACGCCCGCCCGAAGCCGGCCCGCACGACCACCATCGCCACTCTCGCACCGCTCGTCGTCAACGGTCCGACGGCGGCGGGTGCCGCCACCACGGCGACCACGTCGGCGCCCGGGTCCGACGCCGCGCTGTTGCAGGTCGTGTCGGCCACGGCGTCCAGCCAGTCGGACCCGGCCACCGACAGCTGCCAACGGCCGGTGACGTACGACGCCTCGAACGTGAAGGACAACGAGCCGTCGACGGCGTGGCGGGTGGCCGGCGACGGCGTGGGCTCGACGCTCGTGCTCACGCTCGGCGGGCGGACGCAGCTGCGCGAGGTAGGCCTCATCCCCGGGTACGCCAAGCGCGATCCGTGCGTCGACGTCGACCGCTTCCCGCAGCTGCGTCGCATCACCCGCGTGCGCTGGACGTTCGACGGCGGGGCGAGCGTGGAGCAGCGGTTCGAGGATCGTCCCGACATGCAGGCACTCGGCGTCGACGTGGTCACGGCGAAGGTCACGTTGCTGATCCTGGCGACCACGAC
>JAYUAM010000072.1:0-2530 GCA_043741295.1 Acidimicrobiia bacterium | reverse complement strand
CGGAGTGTGCCAGCCCTCCGCCCTCGCCCGGTCGGCCAGGGCGGAGAGGATCCGGCGGGCCTCCTCGCGCGTCATGGGCTCAAGCTATCCCACCCGCGGGCCGGGGCGGCGAGTCGCGACGGCGGGACGGAACTGGGCCGCCGGTCATGGAGGACCCGTGCAGTCGGTCCGCGTCACTCGGCCTTCTTCGTGCCGGGTTGAGCGGCGGGCGGTGGTCGCCGCCCGCGCCGGGGCCGGGGTCCAGGTCTTCTCCGTCGTGGGATCGTCGTTCGTGATCTAAATCACGTGAAAGACACCCCGGGAATCCGGGGGTCAGCCTGGCACTGAGTCACGAGCAGGTGCATCGACGCAAGCCTTGCAGCAGCCCCAACCGGGCGCCACCAACACCCTCACAGCCTGGTACCAGGAGGTGAACCCAAGGTTCGCCTCCACAAATGGTTCGTTGTGTCCCCGAAGCGCTGGAGAGGGAATGGTCTCCCTCCGGCACTGTCTCCTCGTAGTTGGCCTTGACTATCGGACCCAGAGCTGGTCGAGCAGCACCTCCCAGACCGGGTGGAACTGAAAGTTGCCCACCCGGCTGCCCAGGAAGGTGGCCCTGCGCGGGGTCGCGTACCCGATCCAGGCGGCCTGGTCGGTCAGGGCCCGATCGATCTTCGCCCACAGCGTGTCCGCGGCGGCCGGATCCGTCGTCTGGAGCGCGAGCGCCTCGTCCATCTGCCGGTCGATCGCCGGGTCGCAAAAGCGGGCGGGATCGGCGGTCCCGCAGCGGAGCTGATCGAAGAACGTCGATGGCGCCGGGTAGTCGATGACCCACCCTGAGAGCCCCACCTGGATCTTGGTCCCCTCCTCGGGCCCGTACGCGGCCGCCAACCATTGCTCGACGGGCGCCACGCGCGTCGTGGCTCGGTACCCGAGCTGTCGCAGGCGCCCCGCGACGTACCGTGCCTCCCGAGCGAAGGCCGGCCACGTCCAAACCACCACGGTCGCGCCCACGGTCCCCGAGCGCGTCACGAGGCGCCTCGCCTCCGCGAGGTCCGGCCCGCGCCAGACCCCGTCACCTCGGGGATCCTGCGTGTACGGGCAGTAGGGCTCGTAGGCGGGGAAGTTCGGGGGGAGCACCTGGCAGGTCGGCTGCGCGTACCGGGGTCCGCCGTGGATGCGTACGAGCGCTTCGCGGTCGAGAGCGTAGGCCACCGCCCGCCGGGCCTCGAGCCGGTCGAACGGCGGACGGGTGGTGTTCAGCGCGACGAGTCGAGTGCCCATGACAGGGGCGACGCGCAGCCGACCCGGGTACCGGACAGCGAGCCGCTCGAGCTGCGCTGGGGGGAGGGGGGGGCGAACAGCTCGATGTCGAGACGGTTCCGCTCGATCGCGGTCACCGCCCCCGGTTCGTCGGTCACCGTCAGGAGGATCTCATCCGGGTAGCCGTCCGGGCGGGCGGCCCTCGACCACTCGCGGAAGCGGGGATTTCTGACGAACCTCAGCTCGCGTCCCGGCTGGTAGCTCGCGATCATGTAGGGACCGGTTGCCGGCAAGCCCCGGCTGGTCGCCTCGGTGCGGGGGGCCGAGGGCGCGATTGCGTGGGCGAAGGGGAGCGCGAGGGTGTAGATCAGGTTGGGGTCGGGCCTGGTCAGGTGGATTGTGACGGTGTTCGCGGTCGCGTCGGCGACGATCCCGCGCGCGAGGTCGCATCCGGCTGGGTGCTTGCGGCATGTCGCCGCCCCCACGATCGCGTCGTAGTAGTCCGACGACCCAGGCGGCCTGAGCCTGAAGTAGCGCTCGATCGCCCTGCGGACGTCCTCGGGGCCGACGGGCTCATCGGTGGAGTAGCGCACTCCGCGTCGAAGCTGGAACGTGTATGTCCGCCCGTCGTCCGCGGGGGTGGGGATGGCGACCGCGAGATCCGGCACGATGGCCGCTCCTTCGGTGCCACCGGCGCGCCTGAAGGCGGTCAGGCCGTCGCTGGTCAGGTCGTAGAATGCGCTCGAGGAGCCGAACTGGTCGATCCCGTCGACAGCGTCGACCGCCACGCGGAGCGTGCCTCCGCGGTGCGCGGGCGAGGCGTCGCGTGCGGCCACCCAGAGGCGGCGGCCGTCGAGCACCGGGCCAGCGGGGCGCTGGCCGGTCTGGATCGACTCGGCCACCGTGTTCGTGCGCGGGTCGATCCTCATCACGGTCCCGCCGAACTCGTTGGCGACCCAGACTCCGTCTTCGCCGACCGCAAGGCTTCCCGGGCCTTCGCCCACGGGAATGACGGCGGCGACCGCGTTGGCGAGCGGGTCGATGCGCGAGACGGTGCCGTCGCGCGTGTTCGCGACCCACACCGCGCCGTTTCCTACCATGACCGGGCCGGGAGCGTTCCCGACCGGGATGCGCTGTTGGACGCGCCCGGTCTTCGGGTCGATTCTCGATACGCTGGCATCGCTCTCGTTGGTCGCCCAGACCGCGCCGGCCCCGGCGGCGATGCCGATCGGGGAGCCGCCCACCGGGGCGGTCCACACCACCCTTCCGGTCAGCGCGTCGATCCGGG
>JAYUAM010000071.1:0-2531 GCA_043741295.1 Acidimicrobiia bacterium | reverse complement strand
GGCCGAGGAGCCGCCGAGTCTCAGACGGCGTCGACCGTCGTCACCAGATCGTGGGTGGCGCGGCCGTGACGATCACCTGGGAGCGGTCGCCAGAGGGGTCGAGGGTCGATTCGAAGGCCCCAGCGTGAGCGTGCCCGAAGGGTCGCCGCAGTGCGGGTACGGATCGTGGCGGCGAGCGTGGCGGCCTCGGTGGCCAGCGCTGGGTCGAGGTCGACGCCGCTGAAACCGGCCACCGTCGCGAGTTGCGCGAGCCGGTCGAGCGTCTCGCCGGGCACGCCGGGTCGGCGGGCGAGCCGGGCGGCGACCTGCGTGGCGGTCTCGCTCGCCGACACGCGGGCGCCCGAGCGCTCCAGCGCGTCGACGGCGCGATGCCAGGCCAGGAGCACCTGTCGGGCCGGCGTGGTGGCGGCCGCCGTGCGCTTGCGCCAGCGCTGGGCGGTGACCCACCGGATCATCCCGAGCCACAGGCCGAGAGCCGCAGCCAGCGCGCCGACGATGCCGAGGAACCAGGCGACGGGCGCCGGCACCGCCGGCCCGTTGTCGATGGGGACGGTGGTCGCCGATCCGGGGATCGTCGTGGCCTCACCGCGAAACGTCGGGGCGACGGCGGGCAGCGTCGGTATCGACACCGAGCGGTCGATGGTGCTGTTGCCCCCGACCACAGGCTTCTCGTCGGCCTGCTGCGTCGGGATGCCCGTGATCTGCTCGGCGTCCGGGTTGCCGCGCCCGGGGGTCGGCTCGAAGGGCATCCAGCCGTAGCCGTCGAAGTAGATCTCGGGCCAGGCGTGGGCGTGCTTATCCTGCACGAGGTAGGTACCGTCCGGCTGCCGTATGCCGTAGGTGAACCCGACGGCCACACGGGCCGGGACGCCGAGCGAACGGGCCATCGCCGCGAACGTGGCGGCGTACTGCTCGCAGTAGCCCTGCTTCGCCTTGAGGAACGCGTCGATGGCCGACAGCCCGTTGCCAGCGGGAACATCGAGGCTGTAGGTGTACCCGCCGCTGATCTGGAAGTAGTCCTGCAGGGCGCGCATCTGGTCGTAGGTCGTCGGCGCCTGGCTCGTCTGCTGGCGGGCGAGGGTGCCGACCGCCCGGCGGGCCCCGCTCGGGAGGTCGAGGTAGCGGGCGGCGATGTCCTGCGGGATCTGGCGCGATGCGGCCCGCAACTGGTCGGCGGTGACGTTCGCCGGCCGGATCGAGGTGATCGTGAATGTGTCGCCCTTCTTCAGCTTGCCGCCGTTCGGCAGGATCAGCGACTGGAGATCGGGTTCCCAGGCGAGCTTCCGCTTGGCGACGACGGTGGTCGGCGTAGCGGGGGCGGGGACGAACTCGTTCGTGAGACCGGAGATCGTGATCGTGACGGTGCTCGCGGTGCCGTTCGCCGGCGCTGAAGTCGACTCGAGCGGGCCGGTGACCTTCTGGTAATCCCTGGTCGGCGACTGCCAGCGGCGTCCGTCGAACTCGTCGAGCGTCGTGAGGCGCAGGTACGAGCGGCTGTCGGCCTTCACCGTGAACGCCGGAGCAGGCGTGCGGCGGGACAGGCGCGGCTTCAGGTCGACGAACGGGCTCACGACGATGTGGTCGGTGGCCACCTGGTTGTGGGTGCTGATCAACGGCTGCTTGCCGTAACCAGGTACGCGCGAACCGCCGAACACACCGATCGCCGCCACCGCCACTCCGGCGACGGCCGCCCAGCGGGCGGCCCCGGCGAACGAGCGCGAGCGCCCGGCGAGCCATGCTCCCGCAGTCGACGCCCGCAGGGCCCGCAGCAGGGCGACCGTAACCACCGCGGTGACGAGCCACAGGGCGGTGGCGGCGAGGCGCATGCGGTTGGCGCCGACCGCCGAGGTGAGCGTGAAGCCGAGCGATGCCGGCAGGACGGCTTCGACGCCGGCCATCGCCCGGAAGGCGAGCGAGTCGGCCAGGAAGGCGGTGAGCCACAGCCCAAGGGCGGCAGCGACGAGAAACCCGCCGCGGGCGACGACGGGTGGCACCGCCGTACCGAACTGGGTCAACGACGTCTTCAGGTCCACGCGCACGGCGGTCAGCGTCCGGGCGGTCGGCACGCCGAACCGGGTGGTCGAGCGGTACCAGGCGAGGCCCGCGTACACCGAGGCCGCGGCGACCGAGACCGGAGCGGCGGCGAAGATCGGGAGCCGCAGACGACGGCAACCCCAGGCCATGAGGTGCGAGGCGAACGCCGCGGCGAGCAACACGGCGAGGAACCGCCAGCCGACGAACACCCGCCAGAACGACGCCGCCGTTGCCGAGGTGAGGGCTACGACCGCCAGCTCGGCCGGCCACCGACCCGGCACCATCGCCACGCCGCGGGCGGCGGCACCGCTCGGTCGACCGGCGCTCGTCCCGGTACCTGCGCCCGTCGTCCTCGGGCTGGCGGGTGCGGTTTCGACTGCGGTCATTGGCCGACTCCTGCGGTTCGGGTGGCCCGGCTGGCGGCGGCGTTGGCGTTCGCCGCCGTGATCAACCGGTTGGCGGCGCGCGAGAGGCCGCGCTCCCAGGCATCGACGAAG
>JAYUAM010000070.1:0-6024 GCA_043741295.1 Acidimicrobiia bacterium | reverse complement strand
CGTAGGCCGACGTTCCTGTGACGGCGAGCAGGTCGGTGTCGGGCAATCCGAGCGCCGGTCGGTTGTCGTGGTAGCGGCCGTCGACGGGAACGAGCGTGTTCAGGCCGTCGTTCCCGCCACTGAGCTGCACGATCACGAGCACCCGACCGGCCGATGACCCCGGCGCCGCCGAAGCTGCCCCGGTGGTCGTGGTCGACGACGTTGTCGCCGGCGTGGACGAAGCAGACGGCGAAGGCGGGCCGGGGGCGCTGGTCGTCGGCGCTCGGCCGACGGACGTCGAGGACGCGTCGCTCGCGCGGGGACGATCGGGTGTGCAGGCGGCGAAAAGACCGAGCGCCGAGGCGCCGCCGGCCAGCGTGAGGAACCGGCGACGGTCGAACCCGGTGCGTGGGTCACCCCGGTCGTCGCGCCGGCTGTCGGGCCGGGCGTCGCGCTGGTCGTCTGGTCGGCCGTCTGGCGGGGTGCGGGGGTCGTCGGTGGGCATGGTCAGGCTCCTTCAGGCGAGCACGAATTCAGGCGACGTGAGGGCGAGCACGATGCGGCTCGCCGGATCGACGACGGCCGACAGCTGAGCCGTCGTCCCGGGCCCGAACGGCGCCCCGAGTCCGAGAGCGTGGGCGAGGACGTCGTGCTCGCCGGAGCGGGCGGCGAGCACGACGGGAGCCGCGTCCGGCGCAATGCCGTCGGCACCGGCGACGGCATTGCCGGCGATCACGGACGCGAGGTTGAACCGGGCTACCACGGTGGAGGACCCGAACCAGGCGTCGCCCGACGGCCAACCGCCGACGTTCGGCGGGTCGAGGGGCAGCTGCCCGGCGGCGCGCAGCAACGTGACACGCTCCCTGCCGGGCGCGGCGACCCCACACGCCCTCTCGGCCATCACCAGCCACGGCACGGGGGCGAGCACCACGGGGCCGCCGTCGACCCCGGCCGCGAGTTGGGCGGCGAGATCGGCTATCAGCGACGAGACGACGAGTCCGCTGGCACGGAAGCGATCGGCCAGTCCGGCGACCACCGCGTCTTCGACGTCGGGCCCGATCACTGCGCGCGCCAGGCGCCCCGCGATCCAGCGGGCACAGGCCGGGTGGCCGGCGACGGCCGCCACCGTCGTGTCGAGGTCGTGTACGCCGCCGAGCCCGACGAGCGTCTGAGACGAGTCGTCGTGGCGACGGGCGACGAACTTGGCCGGGCCGACCCGCTCGCGACCCGCCAGCACCGTCCAACCGGTGAGCGCACGAGCCGCCGCCTGCACATCGGCCTCGGTGTAGCCGGCAGTGCGCCCGAGCGTGAACAGCTCGAGCATCTCGCGCCCGTAGTTCTCGTTCGGGTCCTTGGCGGTGGAGTCGCGCAGGTCGAGGTACACGAGCATCGCCGGGTCGATCGTCACGGCGCGCAGGAGCGACGCAAACGGCCCGGCGCCGGCGGTCTGGAACAGCCGGATCTGGTCAGCGACGTAGGCGGGGGTTCGCACCTTCGCCATCGCCGACACGAAGTGTCCGTGCCAGAACCAGGCGAGCCGTTCGGCGACGGGCCATTCGGTGGTGCGCATCCGTGCCAGCCACCCGTCGACCATTGACGCGGTGGTCGCTGCGACCTTGCCCTTGACGAATTCCAGGTCGACGCCGTCCCACGCGTCGGGCGCTGCTGGCAATCCGGCCCCGGCCGGGTCCATGAGGCGGGTGACCTCGGCCGGTACCCCGCGGGCGACGGCGGCGTCGATGCCGGCCCCGGTCGTGCCGAGCCCGAGGCGCCGGTGCAGCCGCACGACGATCGAGCGGGGATCGGTGGTCGTTGCCATGGGTCGATGGTGCGGGTCACGTGTGATCGATCCGTGATGATGCGCCTCGATGGCGACCGGCTCACGGCTTGGGCACGCTCGTCGCCGGCGCGGTCGCCGAAACGGTCGCGGCAACCACCGTCGTCGGACGTGCGATCGTCGTCGTCGGGCCTGCGCTCGTCGTCGTCGTGCCCCGAGCGGCGGTCGTGGCGGTCGTGGTCGTCGGGCCGGTGGTGGTCGTCGACTTCACGTCCTCAGGTGGCGGCACCGGGCCGAGCACGTCCGGGTCGTGCACCCCGTCGAACACGAACACCTGGTCCCCGGTGCGCACGAGGCTCTGGAAGTAATTCGCGATGTGGTTCGGGATGCGCACGCATCCGTGCGAGTCCGGGTAGTAGGGCACCGAATCGAAGCCGTGCACAGCGATGCCGCCGTTGAAGAACGCGGGGTTGTAGAGATCCCCGTAGTAGCCCTGGAAGATGCCGGTCCGCTTCGCCCAGAACGTGTAGCTACCGGCGGGCGTGATCGAGTCGCCGCAGTACTCCTCGGGCGCAGCGGCGGTGGCCGTCGTGACGGTCGTGACGGTCGTGGCCGTCGTGTCGTTCGGTGACTTCGGCGGCGGCCGCCGGTTCAGGCACCAGTGCTTGCCGCTGCCTGAGGAGATGTGGGTGACGAGCCGCACCTGCCCGTCGCTCACGAGCACGGCCACCTGCTCGGGAAGCAGGATCTCCAGGTGCCGTGGCGTGCTGCCGGTCTTGCGCGGCGTCCAGCCGAGCGGGTCCTGCATCCGGTCCCACACTGCCGGCGTCACCTTCGAGCTGAGGTCCTTGTCCCACCGCTCGCCGACGATCAGCGCCTTGTAGGCCCATACGGCCTGCGCTGTGGTCTCGCCGTACACGCCGTCGAGCTGCACACCGGGGTCGAAGGCCAGGTCCTTCAACCGCTGCTGCATGCGACGCACGTCGTCGCCGGTATCGCCCTTGCTCAGCGTGCGGTCGAGCGCCACCTTGGCGACGGTGATCGGGGCCGCCGTGTCGGTCGACAGCGTCGTGTCGTCGGGCTCGGGCGGTATGCCCGTGGTGCCCGTCGTCGCCCCGGAGCCCGTCGCATCGAGCGTCGACGGGTTGGGCGAGCAGGCGGCGAGCGTCAGCAGCAGGAGTACCGCGACGATCGACGGGCCGGCGCGGGTCAGGAGCGAGCCATGCCCCGGTGCCCGACCCTGCCCCACCGGCGTCAGCCGCCGAGGGTGGTGGGTACCGCCGGTGGGCTCGTGCCGGGCGCCTGCGTCGTGGCCGTCGGGACGGCGACCTTCGTCGTCGGCGGGGCCGGTACCGTGATCACCGGGGTCACCGTCGTCGCCGGCGGTGCCGTGGTCACCGGGGTCGCCACGGTGGTCGCCTTCGCCGTCGTGGTCGTCGGCTTCACCGTGGTCGTGGTCGACGAGCTCGTGGTGGAGGTGGAGCTCGGGTCGAGCTGATCGGCCGGAGCCGCCACCTCGCCGAGCTTCTCCGGGTCGTTCACCCCGTCGAACACGAACACCTGGTCGCCGATGCGAACGAGGCTCTGGAAGTAGTCGGCGATGTGGTTCGGGATGCGCACGCACCCGTGCGACGCCGGGTAGTACGGCACCGAATCGAACCCGTGCACGGCGATGCCGCCGTTGAAGAACGTGGGGTTCCACAGATCGCCGTAGTACCCGGAGTACGTGCCGGTGCGCTTCGCCCAGAACCGGTACGTGCCGGCAGGGGTCTTCGACACGCCGCAGTACTTCTGGGTCGGCACCGTTGTCGGCACGGCGGGATCGGCCTTCGGGTCGGGCAACGGGCGCCGCACGTTGCACCACTCCTTGCCGTTCCCCGTCGACACGTGCGTGATGAGGCGGATCTGCCCGTCGCTCACCAGCACGCCAACCTGCTGCGGCAGGAGCACCTCGAAGTGGCGGGGCGTGTCACCGGTCTTCTGGGGCGCCCACCCGAGCGGGTCCTGCATGCGGTCCCACGTCGCCGGCGTGACCTTGGAGGTGAGGTCGTTGTCCCAGCGTTCGCTCATGATCAGCGCCTGGTACGCCCAGACCGACTCGGCGGTGTTGTCGCCGTAGATCCCGTCGATCTTTCCCGGATCGAAGGCGAGGTCCTTCAGGCGCTGCTGCAGGCGGAGCACGTCGTCACCCGAGTCGCCCTTGTTCAGCGTTCGCTCCAGGGGCACCTTGACGATCGTGGTCGACGGCCCGGCGTCGGGCAGGGTCGTATCGGCCGGCTCGGCGGGCACCTCGAGTCCGGCCGACACGGGTGCCGTGGTCACCGCGGCATCGGCGGGATCGCCGGCAACGGGGTTCGGGGCGCACGCGCTGAGGGCAAGGAGCGCCGGCACCGCCACGAGGACGCCGACGAGCGATGTGAGACGCCCTCTCCCTGACTTCACGGTTCCGTACGCCTCTTCGACGATTGCGCGGGCGCACCCGAAGGGACCCGTCTCCGACCCGGCGCCCGGCCCGCTCGCGCGGAGCCGGCCGCCGCCGACCGCAAGACTCTACAAAGAGACGGACGCGCAACGTAGTCAGGCCGTGCGATCGGGTGCTCACCAGGCCGTTCGCGCCGGGTGGACGATGACTGATCAGAGCTGATCCGCCCGGGTGGTCTCGATGAGCTGGCGACCAGGCCCGTCAGTGATCGTGGATCAGGACGCCGCGCAGGTTCTTGCCGGCGTGCATGTCGGCGTAGCCGTCGTTGATGTTGTCGAGCGTGTAGGTCTTGGTGACCAGCTCGTCGAGCTTGAGCTTGCCCGTCTGGTACAGCGAGAGCATCCGCAGGATGTCCTTCGACGGACTCGACTCGCCGAACAACGACCCCTGGATGCGCTTCTGGAACAGGGTCAGCTCGCCGATCGAGATTGGAATGCCGACCTCCATCAGGTTGCCGAGCCCGGTCACCACGCAGGTGCCGGCCTTGCGGATCGACGAGAACGCCTGGGCGACGTGCTCACCCGTGGTGACGCCGACCGTGACGATCGCCGAGTCGGCGCCCTGCCCGTTCGTCAGGCTCTGCGCCAGCGTGGTCGCTTCCTCCATCGACGACACCGCATGCGTCGCCCCGAGCTGCAACGCCTGCTCGCGCTTGAACTCCACCGGGTCGACGGCGATGACGTTCGCCGCGCCGCAGTACGACGCACCCTGCACCGCGTTGATGCCGATGCCGCCGATGCCCATCACGATGACGGTGTCGCCCGGCTTCACGTTGGCCGACTTCTCGGCCGAGCCGAAGCCGGTGCCCACGCCACAACCGACGAGGCAGGCCTTCTCGAGCGGGAGGTCCTTGTCGACCTTCACTGCCGAGTTCACGGAGATGACCGAGTGGGCGGCGAAGGTGCCGATGCCGCACATCTGTGAGACGTCCTCGCCGCCGACGCGGGCACGGAACGAACCGTCCTCCCGGCAGCCGTTGAGCAGGTTCGCCCCGAGGTCGCACAGGTTCTGCATGCCCGACGCGCACCAGCGGCAACGACCGCAGCCGGGCAGGAACGACATGACGACGTGGTCACCGTCCTCGAATCCCGCGGTGTTCGGGCCCACCTTCTCGACGACGCCGGCGCCCTCGTGACCGCCGCACATCGGGTACTTGCCGACAGGGATGTCGCCCGTGGCGACATGGTCGTCGGAGTGGCACAACCCGGACGCCGTCATCCGGATGAGCAGCTCCCCCTGACGCGGATCGTCGAACTCCATGTCGACGACCTCCCACTTGCCCGGTGCCGATCGCATGATTGCGCCACGTGTCTTCATATCTTCGTCCCCCCAAGGGTCGAGCCGATCGCTCTTCTGGCTACCGGCGAACTAGCTACCGGGACGGACTGTAACCCAGCGCGATCGCCGCGCTGCCAGCGGGGTCAGGCCGGGCTCAGGCGACGGGCTTGATGCCGCGGAGGTCGTGGCGCAGGTGCCACATCTCGCGCAGGATCTTCACGATGACGGTGGGCGACGACAGCGTCGACACCCCCCTCGTGCGAGGGAAGTAGTCGACCCCGAACTGCACCACGCGGTAGCCGTACTTCATCGCCCGGATCACCAGCTCGGCGTCGATGAAGCTGCCCTCGCTCTCCAACTTCACGTGGTCGAACACGCGGCGGTGGCACAGCTTGAAGGCGAAGTTCACGTCGCGCAGGCGGACGCCGAACATGACACGCACCATCGTGTTGTAGAAGAACGAGTACACCGTGCGCACGTAGCCCTCACCCGTCCGATCGAGTCGGTA
>JAYUAM010000069.1:0-2538 GCA_043741295.1 Acidimicrobiia bacterium | reverse complement strand
GGGCGACCGCCAGCCAACTCTTGCCCGTGCCGGCGGGGCCGAGGGCGAAGGTGATCACGTTCTCCCGAACGGCGTCGACGTAGCGCTTCTGACCGGCGGTCTTCGGCCGGATCGTGCGCCCCTTGGCCCCGCGAAGGACCTCGTCGGTCAGCACGCGGCTCGGTCGCTCCGAGGCGCGCACCATGTCGATCGAGCGTCCGAGCACGCCGTCGTCGAGCGTCTGGCCCTGCTGGAGCAGGAGCACGAGCTCCTCCACCAGCTGGCCCACCTGGTCGGCGTGCTCGCCCGAGATCGTGACCCCGTTGCCCCGCACGACGATCTCGGCACCGGGGAACGACCGCTCGATCTGCCGGAGGTGCTCGTCGTGGCGCCCGACGAGGGGTGCCATGAGGTGGTTCCCCGGCACGACGACGTTGATCTTCGACGTGCTCATCGGCCGAGCACTGTGGTGACGTGTTCCATCCCGTCCTGTTCCTCTTGGCCCGTCAGGCTACTGCGGCATCGAGGCCCGACGCGGCCGCGGCGCGGCGCGCGGTACTGTTCCGTCAAACGAAGCGTCGTCGAGACACTCGAGCCGGAGCGGGCACGTTGAGCATGTCGGTAGGGGAACCAGGGTGACGGGCGTCGCCCGCGTCGCCGTCCTGTCCGACCACGTCGCGTACCGCGAGCTGCTCGCCGCGGCCGTCGGGAGCCACGACGACGTGCGCATCGTCGCCTGTGCTGAGCATCCCGAAGCGCTCGGCCGTGACGACCCAGACGACCCGGACGACCCAGACGACATCGATATCGTGCTGCTCGACGCCGACTCGACCACGTTCGACGTCGTCGCGTCGATTCCGGACGTACTTGCGCGATGGCCGCAGGCGCGCATCATCGCGATGACGCGCGACGACCATCCGGCGGTGTCCGTGCGCTTGACGCGCGCCGGGTGCGCAGGCCTGCTCACCCGCACGAGCACCGTGGACGACATCGTCCAAGCGATCCGCATGGACGGGCGCGGTCTGGTGCTCGTCAGCCGCTCGGCGCTGACTGCGGTGCGCGACCGGCTCGCGGCCGATCCGACCAACGAAGGACCGGGGTTCCGGGCGGCGACGCCCCGAGAGATCGAGGTGCTCGATCGGTTGTTGGCGGGCGAGTCGACCAAGGACATCGCCACCAACCTGCACCTCAGCGTGCACACCTGTCGGGCCCACATGCGCAGCCTGATGCAGAAATTCAACGCTCGCAGCCAGCTCGAGCTGGTCGCCCGGGCCACCGCCGAGCGTCGGCACCGGTGAGCACGACTCGGCCGTCGTCGCCCACCGAAGGTTTTAGGACGACCGTTGCGCAGGTCACGATTAGCTTAAGACCCGTCCCCCCGCGACGGGCTCGGCACAGTTACCGCAGGTGGGCGATTCGCTCATCACCCGTTCGGCGCAGACTCGTTGGCGAGGCTGGGGTTGTTACGCGGGAGAGCAGGCGGGAACAAATGCGGGTAAATCTTTTCGGGGCGGTGAACGTCGATGTCGACGGCCAACACGTGTCGCGCGGTGACTTCGGCGGGGTGAAGCCGAAGCAGGTGTTCGAGATCCTGGTGCTCGAACGAAGAGCCCCGATCGACAAGGACCGGCTCGCCGACATGCTCTGGTCGGACGGCCTGCCCCGTGACCACGTGGCCACGCTCGCCACCTACGTGTCGGTGCTGCGTCACAAGCTGCAACCCAGGGTCGGGGTCCGTGACTCCGTCATCCGCACCGAGAGCGGCGCCTATGGTATCGACGTCGGCCAGATCGACCTCGATCTCGACGAGTTCGACCGGCTCGTCGCGGAGGCCGGGCGGGCAACGGCGACCCGTGCGCTCGCCCTGCTCCGTCAGGCTGTCGAGCTCGCGTGCGGCGAAGTGCTCGCCGACGAGCGCTACGTCGACTGGGCGCTCCCGATCCGCAACGTGTACCGCCGGCGTGTCGTCGATGCGCTCACCAGGGCCGCCGAGCTGTCGATCTGCCTCGACGACCCGTCGCCGGCCTTCGAGTTGTGCGAGCGGGCGATCCTGCTCGATCACGCCAACGAACAGGCCTACCAGCTGATCATGGCGGCCGCGGGTGCCCTCGGCCGTCGATCGCTCGCCGCGATGACGTTCACGCGTTGCGAGGAGGCCCTGATGTCCGAGCTTGGGGTCCGGCCGCTCGACGCCACCCGTCAGCTGCTGGCCGCGGTGCTCGACGACGATCAGGTGGCCGCCCAGCGGATCGGCGCCGCGCTCGGCACCCGCATCCGTGACGCGTCACGGGCGCCGGTCGCCGCCGCCAGCTGACCGGCCATCCGACCCGGAATGTGCTGGTCACCCGAGTTGCAGCTGTCCGCATAGGGTGTGGCCGGCATGGCCACGGCCCAACGAACCGAACACGACGACCCACCCGGTGCCCCCGCGCGCGCTCCCACGCCGTTCGAGGTATCCACGCGCATCGCCGCGACACCGAGCTCGAAGCGCGTCAACGTCGTGGTGGCGCTGGCCGAGACAGCGCTCATCGGCGTTCTCGCGGTGACCGTGGTCATCTT
>JAYUAM010000068.1:0-2540 GCA_043741295.1 Acidimicrobiia bacterium | reverse complement strand
TGCGCGGCGATGGCCACATGATCGCCGGCGCCTTGTCGGGACGTGGCGGCCGGCAGCGCATCGTGCTCATCGACGACCACACCTGCAACGTACCGCCGGCGGCGCACATGCTCGTGGTACGCAACGACGACCGGCCCGGCATGATCGGCGTCGTCGGAACCCTCCTCGGTGACGCCCGCGTGAACATCGCCGACATGGACGTCGGCCGTTACGTTGGCGAGGGCCCCGAGGCACCGGCCGACTCGGCCGTCATGGTCATCGCGACCGGAAGCCCGGTGCCGGCCGACCTCGTCGCCGCGCTGCGCCACGAGCCCGGCATCCTGTCGCTGCACGTGCTGTCGAACGGCTGAACCCGCTGACCGGCCGCGCCGAACCCGCTGGCCGACGGGACACGCGTCGATCGGTGACGCGCCGCCGTAGCCGCCCTAGTCCTCGATGGTGATCGCCCCGGTGGGGCAGAGGTCGGCCGCCTGGCGGACCTTGTCGGCGAGCTCGGCGCCGGGCTCCTCCTGGAGGATGTAGAGGTAGCCGTCGCTGCGTACCTCGAAGACCTCGGGCGCCACCTGCGCGCAGGCACCGGTGGACGCACACACGTCGAAATCGACGATCACTCGCATGCGGCGCAGGTTAGCGCCGCGGCCCGTAGCATGACGCCGTGAACCACGAGCGCGCCGGCGATGCGGCCGACGCGGCCGGCGAGCAGCCCGTTGTTCGGCACGTGACGGCGAGCGACCGGGCCGCCAAGCCGCCGGTCGATGTCGTCGACGACCTCGCCGATGACCGGCCGGCGGCCATCCGCCGGGCCCGCCGACTCGGCGGTCTGCCTGGCGCGGTCCTCGCCGGGGCGTTGATGGGCCTGAAGGACGTGCTCGACCCCCCGAAGGACAAACAGGCCGTCGTGGTGGAGGCGAGCAGCGAGCCCCACGACATCGACCGGGACGGCATCGACATGGAGCTCGACGGCGACCGTCGTGCGGTGTCGCCGCCGCTCCCGCCGATCGCCGCGCACGCCCCTCGTCGCCGCCGGCGGCGCCGGAACCACGAGCGCTGATCCCGGCACGCTCGGCGCGGAGTAGGGTGCCGCGCATGAGTGACGCTACCGACCGCTTCAAGAACATCGTCGCCGGGTTCGATGCCCGGGTGCAGGCCACCCCTGCCGATGCCTGGACGAACCAGTCGCCGTGCGCCGACTGGAAGGCCCGCGACGTCGTGGCTCACGTGGCCGACAACTACCGCCGGTTCACCGGCCTGGAGCCCGTCGCCGCCGATGACGAGATCGTGGCGGCGTGGACGAGCAGCCGCGATGCGATGCACAACCTGCTCGACACCGGCGACCTCTCGGTCATGGTCGATGGACCGTTCGGGGCGATGCCGACCGAGCAGTTGCTCACCCGCATCATCGCCACCGACACGCTCGTGCACACCTGGGATCTCGCCCGCGCTGTCGGGGGCGACGAGACCCTCGACGCCGACGCCCTCGAGGGCGCCTTCAGCGGCATGAAGCCGATGGACGCCATGATCCGCAACCCAGGGTTCTTCGACGCCAAGGTCGAGCCGCCCGCCGGCGCCGACCAGCAGACCGAGTTCCTCTGCTTCCTCGGCCGCAACGTCTGACGTAGCGACGTCAGACCGGCCGGTCCGTCTGACGTTCTCAGGGCAGACCGACCGCGTGGCTACCGCTCGACGGTGCGAAGACGGAGCAGAGCGGCGACGACGGCTCTCAGCGACGCAGTGAGGATGTTCGGATGCGTGCCGACCCCCCATCGCCGGTTGCCGGCCGAGTCCTGCGACTCGACGTAGGCGACGGCGGTGGCGTCGGCGCCTTCGCCGGTGGCGTGCTCGGCGTAGTCGGTGACGTCGATGTCGGCGCCGAGGTGCTCGCGCAGCGCGTGGACGAGTGCGTCGATCGGCCCGTTGCCTTCGCCCGACACGGTGTGGTGCTCCCCGTCGACGAGCAACTGCGCCGTGATCGACGTGACGTCGCCGTCGGCGCGGAGCTCGTGCGAGAGCAGCCCGTACGCTGGCTCTTCGGGCAGATATGCGCCCTCGAACGCCGCCCACATCGCGGCCGGCGTGATCTCGGTACCGAGGTCCTCGGTGATGTGCTGGATCGTGCGGGAGAACTCGATCTGGAGGCGTCGCGGCAGATCGAAGCCGTGCTCCGACTTCATCACGTAGGCGACGCCACCCTTTCCGCTCTGGCTGTTGACGCGGATCACGGCTTCGTAGCTGCGCCCGAGGTGCTTCGGGTCGATCGGCAGGTACGGCACCTCCCACGTGTCGTAGTCGGCGGGCAGCGCGTCTAGGCCCTTCTTGATCGCGTCCTGGTGGCTGCCGGAGAACGCGGTGTAGACGAGGTCGCCGGCCCACGGGTGCCGCGGGTGGATCGGCAGGCGGTTGCAGTACTCGGCCACGCGGCGCAGCGCGTCGATGTCTGACACGTCCAGCTCGGGGTCGACGCCCTGCGTCATGAGGTTGATGGCCAGGTTCACGACGTCGACGTTGCCGGTGCGCTCGCCGTTGCCGAACAGCGTGCCCTC
>JAYUAM010000067.1:0-2541 GCA_043741295.1 Acidimicrobiia bacterium | reverse complement strand
TCCCCACGGGCGTCGCCGCCGGCACCCGCGTCGCCGACAACATCGCCCGGGGCAGCAGCCCGACGGACGGGCTTGCGACCCCGCCGGCAGCTCCCGTGCGCGTCGCCTACGTCATGAACTTCTACCCGGCCGTCGCTCACACGTTCATCCTGCGAGAACTGCAGGCGCTCGACCCAGCTTACGTCGAGCCGTTCCGGGTGGCCCTCAACCCGGTCGATGCCGGCGATCTGCTCACCGATCTTGAGCGCGACGAGTTCGCCAAGACGTTCAACATCCGCCACCTCGGGCGCATGCGGCTGGCGGGCACGATCGTCGCGACCGTGCTCCGCCATCCGCGCGCCGTGCTCGGTGCCGCCCGCGTCGCCCTCGCTGCCGCGCACTCGGACGTCAAGCTCAAGATCTGGCATCTGCTGTACCTCCTGGAGGCGATCGTCGTGCTGCGGCACTGTCGCCGGAACAAGATCCGCCACCTGCACGCCCACCTCGGCCAGACGCCGGCGTCGGTGGCGTGGTTCGTCACCGAGATCGGCAACCGCTGCCGCGGCGAGCGCGGCACGTGGACGTGGAGCGCCACGATCCACGGCTGGCACGAGTTCGCCAACGAGCACGAGTTCGCGCTGGCCGAGAAGGTCGACGCCGCCTCGTTCGTCGTTGCGATCAGCGACTTCACCCGCTCGCAGCTGATGCGCATCGGCGACCCTTCGTCGTGGTCGAAGATCGACGTGGTTCGCTGTGGCCTCGATCTCGCCAAGCACCCATTCGTCGATCGCGAGCGGGCGGCCGCCTCACCCACGTTGGTGATGACCGCACGGCTGTCGCCGGAGAAGGGCCACCTCGTGCTCCTCGAGGCGATGCACCTGCTCGCGTCGCGCGGGACGACCGTGCGGGCCCGCCTCATCGGCGACGGCCCGTTCCGAGCGGAGATCGAGCGGGCCGTGGCCGCCTACGGGTTGGCCGACCAGGTCGAGCTCCTCGGGCCGCTCGACCAGGACGAGGTCCGCCTGGAGGTCGCCCGGGCCGATGCCTTCGTCCTCCCCACCTTCGCCGAAGGTCTGCCGGTCGTCATCATGGAAGCGATGGCCGCCGGCACACCGGTGGTCACCACGCCGATCGCCGGCATTCCCGAACTGGTCGTCGACGGTGTCACCGGGTACCTCGCCGCCCCCGGTCGGTCGGACGAACTGGCCGACGCCATCGGCCGACTGCTCGCCGACCCCGACCACGTGCGCATCGTGACGGCGAACGCACGCCGCGCCGTCGAGGCGAACCACGACCTGCGGGTCAACGTGCGCTCGCTCCAGACGTTGTTCACCGGCGGGACGCGACGAAGCGAACCCGACGAGCGTCCGTCGATTGTGGACGAACGACCCCGTACGCCGTTTGCAGGGACCGACCCGGTCTCTGGCTCGCCGATCACCGACGAGCGCGACGATGACCCGGCGCTGCGGGCCACGGTGGTCGTGCCGGTCGGGCGGATCGACGATCTCGTGCAACTCCAGCTCGACGCCCTCGCCGGCCAGACGGTCGCCGATTTCGAGGTCGTGCTCTCGCTCAACTCGGCGAAGCCGGCCGACCGGCAGGGTCTCGAAGCGCTCGTCGCCAAGCACGGCGACCCGCGGTTCCGGATCGTCGACTCATCGAGCCGGCGCGGCGCGGCGCACGCCCGCAACGCCGGCGCCCGGGCCGCCCGTTCGGGGGTTCTCGCCTTCTGCGACGCCGACGACATCGTCGCCCCGGACTGGCTCGACGAGATCGTGCGGGCCCTCGACGGGCACGATGCCGTCAGCGGGCACCTCGAAGAGGAGGAGCTGATGCCGGCCGGCCAGCAGCAGTGGCGCCCGCCGTCGACACCGGGCCGACTCCCCGAGTTCCTCGGGTTCCCGTATCTGCTGTCGGGCAACACCGCGATGCGCCGCGAGGTCTTCGAGGCCGCCGGCGGCTTCGACGAGTCGATGCACCGCTGCGAGGACATCGCACTCGGCTTCTCGCTGCAGAAGAAGGGCTACCGCATCGGGTATGCCAGCGGGGCGACGATCCACTACCGCCATCGCGCCAGCCTCATCGGTCTCGTGCAGCAGCACTACCACTACGGCAAGGGGATGTCGCAGGTGCTCGTCCGCTACGGCCTGCCGGCCGACGGCCCCGCCGCCGACGCCGAAGCGAACGGTGCCCGCGCCCGCCGCACCGGCGGTGTGGCCCTGCTCACTCCGAACCGTGGTGGCGGGCTCTCGCCGATCCGCATCTTGCGCCGCGGCGGCACGCTCGCCGGACGGATCGTCGGCCTCGTCGAGGAGAAGGCCAGGAGCCGGACCCATGACTGAGCTGCGGAGCGTGTCGACACCGGCCGTGTCGACACCGGCCGCGCCGACACCGTCCGCGCCGGCGTCCTCGGGGACCGCCGACCCGTTGCGCCGGGTGCGGCTGTTCGGGCTCGATTTCGTCGCCGCCGATTCCGTGGCGCCGGTGGCGGCCGAGCTGGTCCGGCGGACCGTCGCCGGTGAGCGCGGCCTGCTCGTCGTCACCCCGAACGTCGATCACCTC
>JAYUAM010000066.1:0-2544 GCA_043741295.1 Acidimicrobiia bacterium | reverse complement strand
CGAAGCCATCGAGCGCATCGCCGACACGACGCGCCGCGTCGCCTCGGTGCCCCTCGGCGGCACGGCGACCGGCAACGGGCTGAACGCGCCGGTGGGCGCGGCGGCGATCGCCATCGAGGAGCTGAACCGCTCCACGGGGCTGTCGCTACGGCCAGCCGCCGACCGTTTCGCCACGCAGGGCGGGCAGGACGCGCTCGTCGAGCTGTCGGGTCAGGTACGGGCGGCGGCGGTCGGGCTGTTCAAGATCGCCAACGACATCCGACTGTTGGCCAGCGGGCCGCGCACCGGCTTCGCCGAGATCGTGCTCGCCGAGTTGCAGCCGGGCTCCTCGATCATGCCGGGCAAGGTGAACCCGGTGCTCTGCGAGGTGGTCACCCAGGTGGCCGTGCAGGTCGTGGGCAACGACGCCGCCGTGGCCTTCGCCGGCACGCAGGGCACGCTCGAGCTGAACACCTATCTGCCGGTCATGGCGGTGAACCTGCTCGACTCGATAAACCTGCTCGGGCGAGCGGCCGACGCCTTCGCCACGCGGTGCGTCGACCTCATCGAGGCTGACGTCGAGCGGTGCCGGGCCTACGCCGAGCTGTCGCCGTCGGTGGCCACGTCGCTCAACCTGGTGATCGGCTACGACGCCGCCGCCGGCGTCGTGAAGGAGGCGCTGGCGAGCGGCCGCTCGATCCGGGCCGTCCTGGTCGAGCGCCACCTCGTCGACGAGGCTCAGCTCGAAGGCCTGCTCGATGTCGACCGCCTTGCGGCCGGACCTGGTGACGGGTAGCGCGGCCCGAGATCGTGGTGCAGGGCACCGGCGCGGAGTTGGCCCAGCGTTGCGATCTGCTCGAAGCGTCCTACCCCGGACGTGCCACTGTCTGACCGGCCGTCGCCGCGCCGTCGGCCGGTCGGCCGTGGCCGGTGTCTACGATCGCGCGCCGTGGCCTACGACGAAGACCTGGCGATGCGCATCCGCGAGCTCCTGGCGGCCGACGCCGACGTGACGGAGCAGAAGATGTTCGGCGGTCTCGCGTTCCTCGTGGGCGGGAACATGGCCGTGGCCGCCAGCGGACGGGGAGGCCTGATGGTGCGGGTCGACCCGGCGACCTCGGACGCGCTGGTGGCGAAGACGACCGCCACCGTGATGGATATGCGGGGTCGGGCGATGACCGGTTGGCTGCGCGTGCCGGCCGACGACGTCCGCACGAAGCGGCAGCTCGCGCGGTGGGTCGGGCTCGGCGCCGCGTACGCCCGCTCGCTGCCGGCCAAGGTGGCCAAGAACCGGCGACCACGATCGGTCTCGTGACGTCGGTCGCGTGACCGTCGGCGCCGCCAGTCAGGCCGGCGGACGGCGCGGTAGGTTCGTCTGGCGCTCGTCCCGAAGGAGCACGCTGACATGGGCCTAGCACCGGCCAGCACCCCGATCCCCGCCGACATGGCGGCGGCGATCGCCGAGACGAAGGCGACGTTGCGCGCCCGCATCGGCGATGTGGCCGGTGCGTTCGCTGACCTCTCGGCGTGGCTGGCGGCCGAGGTCGCCGAGGTCGTGCGGACGCGCGACGCGGGCGAGGACGTGTTCCCGATCGTCGCGTTCGCCGACGTGCAGGCCGGCACCGTCTCCGACGCGACCCGCGCTGCGATCACGCGTCGCGGCTGCGCGGTCGTACGCGGCACGTTCCCGCGCCCGCTGGCCGAGTCGTGGAACGACGAGCTCGGGCGCTACCTCGACGACAATCGCTTCCTCGACCGTCACCAGTTGGTCAACGAGCAGAACCTCGACGGGCCGGCGGCGACGAAGCGCCCGTCGATCTTCCCGGTCTACTGGTCGAAGCCACAGGTGCTGGCGCGGCAGCACGCGCACATGGCGACCGTGCGCAGCTTCCTCAACGGCTTCTGGACCCACGAGTCTGAGGGGCAGGTGTGGTTCGACCCGACGAAGGACGCCGCCTACATCGACCGCATCCGGCGGCGCGAGCCGGCGTCTGAGGCGCGTGGCCTCGCCCCGCACACCGACTCCGGTTCGGTCGAGCGCTGGCTGCTTCCCGCCTACCAGCGGGTCTTCCGCCACGTGTTCTCCGGCGCGTGGCGCGCCTATGACCCGTGGGACGGCGCGTACCGGACCGAGATCCTCGAATTCCGGTCCACCGTGATGTGCTCGGCGTTCCGCACGTTCCAGGGCTGGACGGCGCTGTCGGAGATGCGGCCAGAGGACGGCGTGCTGCACGCCATCCCCATCCCCTCAGCGATGGCCTTCGTGTTGTTGCGCGCGCTGCAGGACGACATCGCCGCCGACGACCTGTGTGGGGCAACGAATGGTCGTGGCCTCGCCGCGTCGGCGCGCTACCACGAACTGCTGCTGCCGGCGCTCAGCCCGATCCCGGCGGTGGAACCGGGCGACACGGTGTGGTGGCACGCCGATCTCATCCACTCGGTCGGCGAGGCCTCGACCGACGAGCGCTGGGGCAACGTGATGTACATCCCGGCGGCGCCCTGGTGCGAGAAGAACGCCGAGTACGCCCGCGTCAGCGCCGGTTCGTTCCTGGCCGGTACGAGCCC
>JAYUAM010000065.1:0-6056 GCA_043741295.1 Acidimicrobiia bacterium | reverse complement strand
GCGCAGCGATGGCGATCGTTTCCGCGCCTGGATGCCCGGCCATCCGCACCGCCCGCGCCAGCGCGCCGCGCACGCGCGCCCGGAGCGCGCTGTCGGCGTCGCCGCACGCCCGCAGCACCTCCTCCAGCATGCGCACCGCATCCGTCGACGCGTGGTAGCTGTGCCCCACGTGCGCCGCCTGCTCGAACCCGATGGCCGCCTCGGCGCACAGCGCCACGTTGCCGGTGAGCGACGCCGTCTCGTACGCCTCCACCCCCACCCGCATCGATTCCAGGACGCGACCCGACCGCTCGAGCAGGTCGCCCAGCTCCACCAGCAACGACGCCCGATCAACGGTGCCGGCCGGCACCACCGCGAGCACCATGCGCAGCACCGACGCCGCCTCGTCGTAGGCTGCCGTGCGGCGGGCGTGGTTGGCCGCCCGGCGGCCGTAGTACACCGCCTTGTCGCGCCCGCCCACCGCGGCCGCAGCCGAGAAGTGCCACGCCAGCTCGGCCAGTACGCCGCGCCGATCGGCTTCGTGCACGTGCTCCAACGCCTGCGCCACCCGCAGGTGCAGACCCGACCACGTGAGCGCAGCCAGCGGCTCGGACACCGCGTCGTGCAGCAGAGCGTGGGCGAACTGGTACGACGGCTCGGGCCCCTCCAGCTCCTGCACCAGCCCCGTGCCCACCAGCTCGCCGAGCGCGGCAGCGACCACGCCGGTGTCGAGCGCGCTCGCTTCGCGCAGCACGGTGAACTCGAGCCGGTTCGACACCGTCGCCAGGAGCCGGGCCACCTCGCGCGCCTCTTCCGACAGCCGCTGCAACCGCGCCGATACCACCTCGCGCACGCTCTCGGGCACCGCCTCGCCGGCGGGCCCGTCGGTGCCCGCCAGCTCCCACACCAGGAACGGGTTGCCGCCCGTGCGCGCCGCCACCGTCTGCGCCCGTGACCCCAGGTCGACGGCCGGCACCACGGTGGCGAGCAGCTCGCGCACACCCGCCACGTCGAGGCCGGCCAGCTTGACCCGCTCCGCCGAATCGACGCGGCGCAGGTCGGCCAGCAGCGACGCCAGCGGCTCGGTCACCTCGTCGTCGGCATCGCGGAACGTGCCGATGATCAGCACGCGCTCGACGGGCGCCGTGCGGGCCAGGTAGCGCAGCATCACCAGCGTCTGCTGCCCGGCCCAGTGCAGATCGTCGAGCACGAGCACCACCGGCGCCGACGCCGCCGCGGCAGCGATCAGGGCGCGGATCGCGGTGAGCAGCCGCTGCCGTTCCTCTTCCGGGTCGCACGGTGGCGGGCGCACGAGCCCGTCGACGAGTCGTTCCACACGCGGCACCAGCGTGACCAGGTGGCCCAGCTGGTCGCGAAGGCCGGCCAGCGCCTCGGGCGGCAGGTGGCGCACGAGCTGCTCGGCGACCATCACCCACGGCTGGTACGGCACGGCCAGCTCGGAATCGGACACGCCGCTCAGCACCACCGCCCCGGCGTCGTGGCACTCGGCGGCGAACTCGGCGGCCAGGCGCGTCTTGCCCGCACCGGCCTCGCCGCCCACGAGCACCGTCGCGTGCCCGCCGTCGACGACGTGCGCCCACTGGCGCGCCAGCCGGCCCAGCTCGTCCCGTCGGCCGACGAACGGCCGCGCCGACGGGCGCCCCAGCATCGCCGGGAACGGCCAACGGTGTCGCTCGTCCTGGCCGGTGGCATGCCGATCCACGGCCGCCTCCCTGCGTCCAAACGGCGGAGCCCAACTCCTTGGGTCAGAACTGACTATACGCCCGGTTCTGCAACGCCCCGCCTCGCTTACGAACGGTCAATCCGGGTCATGACAGGCGGCCGCCGCCGTCGTACCGTGCAGAGGACGACATCACAGCGCCGCCGGGACCGCCCCGGCGGGGCGGCAACGAGAGGATCGACGATGGGGCTCTACGTCATCGAACGTGACTTCCTCGACGGTCTCGATCCGGACTCGCTCGACGTCGACGGCATCATCGCCGTCAACGACGACGTGAGCATCCGGTGGATCCTCTCGTTCCTGTCGGCGGACAAGCGCAAGACTTACTGCCTGTACGAGGCGCCAAACCCCGAGGCCATCCGCGAAGCCGCCGCCCGCCTGGGCATCCCGGCCGACGCGGTGGTCGCGGTGGAGCAGATCGGCCCGATGGCCGGCCAGTTCCCGCTGTCGTCGCCGCGGTAGCACCCCACCGCCGCGCCCAAACCACCAAGGAGCACCCGATGACCACCACCGACCCTTCTACGAGCGCGCCCGCGAAGCGGGTCACGATCGACGACGTCCTGCCCGCCGATCTGCTCGCCCGCATGGACGAGCGCGCCCCGCGCTACGACCGCACCAACACGTTCTTCAAGGAGGACTTCGACGAGCTGCGCGCCAACGGCTTCCTCACGATCGCCGTGCCGACCGAGATGGGCGGCGCCGGCATGGGACTCGACGACGTGAGCCACGCCCTACGCAAGATCGCCTACGTCGCGCCGGCCACCGCGGTGGCCGTCAACATGCACGTGTACTGGACCGGCGTCGCCGCCGACCTGCTGCGCAGCGGCGACGAGTCGATGCGCTTCGTCCTCGAGGAAGCGGCGAAGGGCAAGGTCTTCGCCGCCATCCATGCCGAGTCCGGCAATGACATCCCCCTGCTGCTCTCCAGCTCGTCGGCCGAGCGCGTGACGGACGGGTGGAAGATCAACGGCCACAAGATCTTCGGCAGCCTCTCGCCGGTGTGGGACTACGCCGGCTTCCACGCGATGGACACCAGCGGTGCCGACGGCCCGAAGATCGTCCACGGCTTCTTCCCCCGCGGGACGAAAGGCGTTGACATCATCGAGACATGGGACACGCTCGGCATGCGCGCCACCCAGAGCCACGACACGATCCTCACCGATGCGGTCTGTCCCGACCGGCTCGTGATGCGGGTCTGTCCGGCGGGGTTCGCGGGCGCCGACCTGTTCCAGGTGGCCGTGTTCGCCTGGGGCCTGCTCGGGTTCGCCTCCGTGTATCACGGCGCGGCGAAGCGGGCCTTCGACCTCGCCACCGCCGGCGCCCACGCCCGCCGCTCGATCGCCATGAAGCGCTCGATGGCGTACCACCCCGAGGTGCAACACCACGTCGCCGAGATGCGCATGGCGCTCGACGCCGGCGAAGCGCTGCTCGACCGCACCACCGGCGACTGGGCGACCGGTGTGCCCCACGCCGACTGGCCCGTGCGCATCATTGGCACCCGCCACCGCGTGATCACCGACTCGTTCGACATCGTCGACCGCGCGATGGACCTCACCGGCGGCGCCGGAGCGTTCACCCGTAACCGGATGGAGCAGCTCTACCGCGACGCCCGCATGGGCCGCTTCCACCCCGGCAACACGCTGCTCGCCCACGAGCTCGTCGGGAAGCTCTCGCTCGGCCTCAACCCCGACGACCCCGAGCGTTGGGGCTGAGCCGACGCACCGACATGTACCCCTTCGAGCCCACATCACCATCAAAGGAGCAACACCATGATCAACCCCACCCCCCACTCCGCCGGCGATGACCGCCGGCGGGCAACCCGCAACCCGTGGCGACGACGAGCACCCGTGCTCATCGCAGTGGCGGCGATCGCAGTAGGCGCCACCACGACGTGGTCCGCCGCCGCCAGCGAACGCACCGCGTCGCCGGCTCCGATCGTCGCCACGGCCTACGGGCAACACGAGCACCACGCCGAACACGCCAACGACATCGTCTTCGGACCGGCCCCCGCCGCGTTGCCAGCGGGCGCCGAGATGGCCGTGCTCCAGGGCGACCCCAGCGTCGCTGGCGCGCTGTACACCATCCGGCTCCGCCTGCCAAGCGGCTACGTGCTCCCCCCGCACTCGCACCCAACCGACGAGAACGTCACCGTCATCAAGGGCACCTTCCGGGTGGGCCTCGGCGACGTCTTCGACCGCAAAGCGCTACTGCCCGCGCTGCACCCCGGGGACTTCATCAGCGCACCCGCCAACGCGAACCACTTCGCGCAGGCCAAGGGTCGCACCGTCGTGCAGGTGCACGCGATCGGACCGTTCGCGATCACCTACGTGAATCCCCAGGACGACCCCCGCAACCACTAGAGGTCCTGTGGCGAACCGGTGCGAACGCGTCGGCCTGAGCCCGCTTCCGGGCTCAGGCCGAACGTCGCGTTCACGCGCGGACAGCGGCGCGTGCGTCAAGAGGAGACCTCCACCGGTGAGAGTGATCACACGTGCGGCTCGCCAAACTTGTCGGACCCGAACGGGTCATCGCCAGCAGCGACTGCGGCTTCGCCCAAGGCCCCCTGGTCCGCCGCGTCCACCCCCAGTGCAATGGGCCAAACTCGAAGCACTCGTCGAAGGAGCCCGGCTCGCCTCCGAACGCGTCTAGCAACGGCGATGATCCCCGCAACCGGCCGCGTGATCGGCCTCGCGTGCCTCCACCGTTCCCGAGCGCACTCGGCGGTCGTGGTGCACCACGACGCGGTGCATGACGCGGCGGTGCAACCGTGCCGTCACCGGTAGCGCCGGAGGCGATCGCCTCGTAGTCTGCAAGGCGAGAGCGAGTCTCTCGCGAGATGAATGGAGCAACCCAATGTCAATCGCGGTCTACTTCCACCCTGAGTCCTTCACTTCCGTCCAGTACGACGAGTGCATCAAGAAGCTCGAGGCTGCTGGCGCGGGCAAGCCCAATGGACGTTTGCACCACAGCACCTTCGGTTCACCTGAGAGCCTGATGGTGTATGACGTGTGGGAATCCCAGGAAACATTCGATGCCTTCGGGCAGACCCTGATGCCGATTCTCAGCGCAATGGAGGTCGACATGGGCAACCCCGACGTCATGCCCGTCCACAACGTCATTCAGTAGGAGTTCCCACTTGCGGACGGCTCCAAGCGGGGATCGATCATCGGCGTCCCTCTATGCTGCCGCCGACGTGACGGGACGATGAGCACTCGGCATAGCTCGAGGGGGTCTGCTGCGTTGGCGGTCGGGTTCTGGGCGCGGGTGAGGCTGGCGGGGTGAGATCTCGCCGAGGGCGCCGCCGTCGTCCTGTCGTGGCGCCTTGCTCGGCGTTCGCCGGGTACCGGTTCCCTGCCGAGGTGATCATGCTGGCGGTGCGCTGGTACCTGCGGTTCGGGATCTCCTACCGCGACGTCGAGGAACTCCTCGCCGAACGCGGCGTCGATGTCGAACCACGTGACGACCTACCGATCGCGGGCCCCTTCGTGACATCGGGGACAAAGCAACGCTAAGCGGATGGAGTAGCGGGCTGGGTGGTATGTGTCCGGTTCGCTCCGGCGGCGATTCCCGAGACGAGTTCGGCCTGCAGTTGCGTCGGGCACACGGCGTCGTGGCTCCCGCTCACGACGAGCGTCGGTACGCCGACGGCTGCGAGCGTCGGTCTGCTGTCGGGCGGGACGCCTGGGCGTGCAACTGGCGCAGGAATCCTTCGGGACCGATCCGTTTGGCCATCTCGACGCAGGTGCTCCGCAACTCGGCCGAGCCTGCCGGCCCGATGTTGACCGCCGCTTGTTCTGCCGCAATCGTCGAGAACTCGCCGCGTTCGGTGCGTTCGCCGAGCGTCGTCCATGCCGCGAGCTGTCCGTCCGACGCAGGTCGGGCGCTGGCGTTCAACAGCGCCAGTCGCGTCACGCGGGTCGGGGCGCGCCGGTAGATCTCGAGGGCGACGATCGCCCCGAGCGAATGCCCGACGAGGGCAAACCGTTGCGGCGACATCGCGAGGACACTGTCGGCGATCCCGGCGATCGTGTCGTCGAGATCGATGCGCTGCGGCCGGCAGACGACATGGCCGTCGAGCACGTCGGCGATGACGGCGAATACCCGTGCGTCCCCGAGCATTCCCGGCAGCATGACGACCGCCTCACGGTCAGCTGGCGAGGTCGCCTCATCGGCGAACGACTCGAGCATCGCAGTCAACGCCGCCTCGACGTCGACGGCGACCAACAGCGGACCGTTCGTGGCGCTTCGGCGCGCCTGCTCGACCGAGTCGACGACGTGCAGCATTCGGCCGGTGTCGGCTTCGCCGACGATCAGCCGTCCCCGAGCCCTCACGGCG
>JAYUAM010000064.1:0-6057 GCA_043741295.1 Acidimicrobiia bacterium | reverse complement strand
CGTAGCAAGACGAGCTGGGCGATGCGATCGCCACGCGTGACGTGATAGGCCGTCGACGCGTCGGTGTTCACGAGAAGCACCTTCAACTCGTCGCGGTAGCCCGCATCGATCAGGCCGGGCGTGTTGAGCACCGTCACGCCGTGCTTGAACGCGAGGCCGCTGCGCGGTTGCACGAAGCCCGCCCAGCCCGCAGGGATGGCGATGGCGAGGCCGGTGGCGACCAACGCCCGACCCCCACCGGGTGCGAGGTCGGCGTCGTCGCGGGCGAGCAGGTCGAGCCCGGCATCGCCGACGCGGGCGTAGGCGGGCAGTGGCAGGTCGGGGTCGAGACGCACCACGGGGAGGTCGAGGTCAAACATCGTCGCCAGTGTCGCGCGCCCGCCGACGCGCGGCCCCCGACAGTCGGCAAACGTGCACGCGGAGCACCCGACGTGGGTCCGGTAGCCTACGCTGCGTGACGTGCTCGTATGGATGGACCTCGAGATGACGGGCCTCGACCCGGCCAAGGACGTCATCGTCGAGATCGCCACGCTCGTGACGGACGACGATCTCAACATCATCGCCGAAGGTCCCGACCTTGTCGTGCACCAGAGCGACGAGGCGCTGGCGCTGATGGATCCGTTCGTCGTCGACATGCACACCCGCTCGGGCCTGCTCCCCGAGATCAAGGCGTCGTCGATGACACTGGAGGAAGCGGGTGAGCGCACGCTCGCGTTCATCAAGGAGCACGCCAAGACGGTGTCCACCGTGCCGCTGTGCGGGAACTCGATCGGCACCGACCGCCGCTTCCTGGCCGCCTACCTTCCCGACATCGAGAACTGGCTCCACTACCGAAGCGTCGACGTGTCGAGCGTGAAGGAGCTCGTACGCCGCTGGTATCCGCAGGTGCGATCCGACCGCCCGCGCAAGACCGGTCGCCACCGTGCGCTCGACGACATCCGCGAGTCGGTGAACGAGTTGCGCTACTACCGAGAACGCGTATTCGTGCCGGTGACCCCGGCAACGCCGGCTCCGGAACCAGTTCCGGCCGCCGACGGCAGCTGAGCTCGACCGCGCAATCGACCGCGCAGACGGCAGCCGCGATCGACGCGCCGTCGCCCGTCAACGCACGGACACGGTTCGGCCGCGCCAGGTCGTCGTACCGCGCCGGCGTGACCACGCCGACAGTGCCAGCACGACGAGGAACAGCACCGCCAGCAGCGGGCCGACGAGGTAGGCGACGGGATGCCAGCGTCCGACGCGGCGCCCGAACCACCACAGCTGCAGGACGCTCAGCGGCCACCACGGCCAACCGGCGGCCGGCGCGCCGATGACCGACCAGATCCAACCGACCATCAGGACGACGGCCCACCACGGCGCGGCCGCGGCCCCGGCGGCGATGTTCTTGCGCCACCCCTCGAGCAGTTCACGCGGCCCGTTCGGGTACATGCGGAACTCGGCCACATCGCGCCCGAGGCCGACGATGACGCGACCCTCGTAGAGCCGGGCGAGCGCGATGTCCTCGACCACCGACCCGCGCACGCTCGGCGCCGCGTGGCCGCCCACGCGTTCGTAGTCGGCCCGCGTCGTCGCCATCACCGGCCCATAGGCGACGCGCCCCCGCACGGTCCCCGCGAGCGGCGAGGCGAGACCAGTTCCCATGACCGCCGCGAGGTTGAAGATCAGGCTGCACTGCTCGTAGGCGCGCACCGGGCGATGCCACGGTTGCACCGACACGAGCCCGCCGTCGTTGCCCACCGCGTCGGCAAGTTGGTCGAGCGCACCGGGCATCAACGTGACGTCGGCGTCGAGGAAGACGATCGTCGGCGCCGAGGTGACGTCCGCGCCGTGCTGGCAGGCCCGGCACTTGCCTGTCCAACCCGGCGGAAGGGGACCATGGGGCGACACGACGCGCACGTCGGCCGCACCCGCGATGGCCGCCGTCTCGTCGGTCGAATCGTCGTCGACCACGACCAGCTCGTCGCCCGGACGCAGCTGCGGAAGCACCGAGCCCAGCAGCCGGGCGATGTTCGCCGCCTCGTCGCGCGCCGGCACGACGACGGCGATCGTTTCGCGACGGCCGACCGCAGCGTTGCCGGGCCGGGCCGCCAGGCGCGGCACCCGCACGAACAGGAGCCAGCCGCAACCCCACCCGACCAGGAACGGCAGTGCGTCGACCAGCCGGACCCCCACAGCATCACGCTACGTCGGGGTACCAACGTGCGCACCACGGCATTCGTCGCGTGTCGGTCGATGCCTCACGGATAGCGGTGTGACATGGCGCGGCGACCGGGTGCATCGGGCGGCGCGCCGGGTACGGTGCCGGGGTGGCCCGACCGATCCGCCAGGAAGCCCGCCCCGCCCGCGACGAGATCACCGAGGTAGCGCCGGGCATCCTGCGCCTCGAACTACCGATCCAGCTCACCGGCCTCGGGCACGTCAACTGCTACCTCCTGGAAGACGAGCGCGGGCTGGCCGTCGTCGATCCCGGCCTGCCCGGGCCTGAACCGTGGGAGGCGCTCGTCGCCGGGCTCGGCCGCGCGGGGTTTCCGCTCGCCCGAGTCCACTCGGTGATCGTGACCCACTCCCATCCCGATCACTTCGGTGGGGCGGCGCGACTGCGTGACGAGACCGGCGCCGAGATCGTCACCCATCGCAAGTTCAGCCAACCGTGGGCCGCGCCGGGGAGCGGTGACGGCGACGACTCGATCGACGGGTCGGGCGACGATGGCCTCGAGACCGAGCAGCGCGCCGACCTCGTCGGCGACGAAGCGATCGAACGGGCCCGGCACGGGAACGGCAAGAGCGATGACGCCCCGTTCGCCCGGCGCACGAAGTGGGGCGGCTTCTTCGCGCCACCACCCATCGAAGGCAAGGGCAACGGTCCCTCGCTTGCCGACATCCGCCAGGCGTTCCCCCGGCCCACCCACCGCGTGGAGGACGCGGATGTCGTGCGCTTCGCCCGCCGCGATTGGGTCGCGGTGCACACACCGGGTCACACGCCCGATCACCTCTGCCTGTTCGACCCGCAACACGGTGTGATGCTGTCGGGCGATCACGTGCTGCCCACGATCACGCCGCACATCGGCGGCCTCGGCGACACCGACGATGCGCTCGACGACTACCTCCGCTCGCTGCAGCGCGTCGCGGTGCTGCAGGGTGTCACCGTCGTCCTGCCCGCCCACGGCGACCCGTTCACCGACCTCGCCGGTCGGGTCTGCGAGATCGGGCTGCATCACGAGGAACGCCTGCAGAAGCTCGTCGACTCGGCGAGCGCGCTCGGGCGTCCGGCCACCGTCGCGGAACTTATGCGCTTCCTGTTCTCCGAACGGGCGTGGGGATCGATGGCCGAGAGCGAGACGTACGCCCATCTCGAACACCTGCGCCGCGCCGGCCGGGCCGACGCCGAATGGCGCGGCGACTACCTGTGGTTCTCCGTGCGCCCCGAGGCCGACGCCCCGGTCTGATCTGCCGTTGCCATCACCGATCGACGCCGTGGTGGTCAGTCGACGACGGTCGCCGGATCGCAGTTCGCGCCGCACACGATCACGGCGACGCGCTCGTCGGGTGCCGGCACGTACGAACCGGACAGCAGCGCGGCTAGGGCCGCCGCGCCACCTGGTTCGACGACGAGCCGCAGCGCCTGCCACAGCGCTCGTTGGGCCGAGCGGATGGCCGCGTCCGTGACGGTCACCGCGACGACGCCGTATGCCGCGCAGCACGCGAACGTGACTCCACCGGCCTGGCGCGTGCCGAGCGAATCGATGGCGATCCCTTCGACCTCGACGGGCACGGGACGTCCGGCGTCGAGCGCCGCGGCCATCGAGCAGCTCGTCGCCGGCTCCACCGAGACGACCCGCGTGCGCCCGGCGAACCACGACGCCGTGCCGGCCGTGAGCCCACCACCGCCGGTCGATGTGAGCACCGTGTCGAACGCGCCGTGCCCGGCTTCGAGCTCGCGGGCGCAGGTTCCTGCGCCGGCCACCGTGGCGGGATGGTCGTACGGGTGGATCACGAGCGCGCCGGTGACCTGCGCATGGGCATCGCACGCCGCCTGCGCGTCGTCGTAACGGGCGCCGCCGAGCACGACGTGGGCGCCGAGGGATGCGATGCGTGCCGCCTTCATCGGCGGGCTCGACTCGGGCACGAAGATCTCGGCCCGGTGCCCGAGCGCGGCGGCCACGTGGGCGAGCGCGGCGCCGTGGTTGCCACCCGATGCGGCGGTGACGCCGGCCGCCGGCACGGTCTCGCTGAGCACGCGGTTGAAGGCGCCGCGCGGTTTGAACGAGCCGGTGTGCTGGAGCAGCTCGAGCTTGAGCACGACATCGTGGGCGAGCCCGGGCAGCTCGCCGGCGCGCAAGTGCAGCACCGGGGTCGCCCGGACGTGGGTTGCGATGCGTCGGGCCGCGTCCTCGACGTCGTCCGGCGTGACCGGACCGACCCGCTCCTGCATCACGGCACCGCCCCGCCCGCGCGGCGCGCCAGCCCGTCGCCGCCGTCGCCGGTGGCCAGGCGGGTCACGACCGCCGAGGCGTGCACGGTCGAACCGGTGCACCACCACTGCGCGAACCCGTCGGCGCTCGTTGCCGTGCGCAGGTCGACCGAACCGTCGAGGCCGACCGTCTCCAGCTCGACGGGTGTGCGGTACTCGAGCTCGGCGCGCAGTGGCGCCCGCACGTCACGGTGGTGGGCGAGCTGTTCCTCGACCGGGTTCCAGTAGGCGGCGTTGTTCACGTGGCCGAGCACATCGCAATCGGCGAACCGCACGGGCCACCTCGTGACGGCGGCGCCGGCCGGCGGGTCGTCGTGGACCAGCCGGGCGCGCACGGTGCGCCCCTGCGCCGACTCGACGTAGTGCCCGGCGAACGCCGCCGACAGCACCTTCGGACGCCCGGTCGCAAGATCGATGTGCACCCACACCGCCGCCGCCTCGACATGGCCGCCCTGGTCGCCGGTGATCGCCGTTCGTCGCTCGGCCCAGCGGCTCCCGGTACCCGAGCACCACGTGCGCAGCTCCAGCTCCTCGCCGTAGACGGGGAAGTGGTGGACGACGATCGCCGTGCGGCGCACGACCCACGGGTTCACATCCTCCGGTTCCAGCGCACCGCGGGCGTCGTCGTTGGCGACGTCCTGCAGGTAGCGCGCCGTCGCATCGAGCCGCAGCCGTCCACCGGGGCTCGCATCGCCGAGCCGCACCCGACGCTCACGCAACACGACCCGTCCGGTGGGCGGCAACGGCACCAGGTCAACGTCCGATGGTGCCACGACCCCCGTAGCGCTTCGTGCACCGGCCATCGCGTCGCCCACCCGGAAACCCTAACCGTCGCCCGACACGACGAGGAGAGCGCCGCGTGGCGGCGGAACCCGCACCGGCCGACGGTTGCGGCGAAGGGGCCCACCGAGGGGTCGCTTCGCACGACCTCGCACGGCGTTCGGAAAATCGGTTGACGTCGCTCAGCGTGCGTGGTTCCATCGGAGGCGAGCGTGTTGACGGCCCCGGTCGCTGCACGCCCACCGCCCCGGGGACAGCCACCGCGCTCCCACCCGGCGCTCGCAAACCAGCAGCACCGACCCAGCCCACCGAGTCATCGACTCCGGACACGAGGACCCACCTATGAAGCCCACGAGCGTCGCAGTCCGCCTGGCCCATGTGGCCGGCGTCGCGCGCCCGTGTGCCGCGGGAGCCGTCGGCGTCACCGCATTCCGCCCGTGGTCCGCCACCTCGATGTCCCTTAGCACTACGACGAATTTCGTCAAGCAGAACGGTTACGGCGACATCACCGCCCAAACCCGACGGCCACGAAGGCGTCCGACCTAGCTCGAAAGAGCAAAGCGTCGGAAGAACGCACTCAGGCCGTCGGGATCCCATCCCGGCGGCCTTTCTGCTTTTCCCACTCTGCTTTTCCGACTCTGCCTTTCCGACTCTGCCTTTCCGACTCTGCCTTTCCGGCACCCACTCACCCTCAGGAGACATCGTGTTCACCACCGTCACCACTGACAATCTGATCGACCTGGCGAGCGGGTCGGTCGTGTGCCTCGCCCCGCCCGCGCACCGCGAGCTCGAGCGCGTGCTCGACC